>NZ_JACJQO010000020.1 GCF_014696715.1 Pseudanabaena sp. FACHB-2040 | reverse complement strand
AGCTTGTGCCTGCCCAAAAGCTTGTCTGTCAACTCCACGAGTCCCAACTCATCGACCAAAGCCGCTACCAGACCCAAGTGATCCAGGTTCTCTATCTGCAAAACGCGATCCTAAACGCTTGCTCTGAGCTTATCTCAGACCCCCTAATTATTCCTTTTGTCAACCTACGGAATGTCGGATGAATGACAGGAAGATGTCATTCAATGCATAAGATAGGAACTGGAGCATCGTTTTGAGTTTGAATCGTTCCCTGTAAACCCGCTGTCCGCCTGTACATCTTTTGTCAGTCAATCAGGCTGCGAAGTCAGGCCGTCGATCGCTGCCATCGGTTTGTTCCTCATACGCTTTTGATGCGCTGCTCCAGGCAGTTCAACATTCTGGCAAGGGCGTGTGCAGATGCGGCAGGCTGACTGCGCTGATGCCATCTACCAGAGTGCGCCGCAGCATAGGGTTATCGTGATGGCTAAAGCCTACGTCGCTGTCAGGATGAAACATCACAGCGGTTAAGCCATCAGCATTGGTATAGAACCGATGGGCTTCATTAGCCGGAATCACAATCAGATCACCCGGCTGCAGCGGGTTTACACTCTGCGGTGTTTCAACTTTACCGGAGCCACCGACGATGATACCAATGCGGTAGCTGGGATGAGTGTGCAGGGTTTGCCGAATGTCGGGCGGCAGGTACATCCCGTGCAGACAGGGATCGCCCAACCGGGGCGGGGCAATCAGTACACTATTGGTGCCGCCATTGATGTAGGCCAGCCGCCCAGCTGCTTCGAGGGGACCGCCCAAGCTAAACCAGCCGTGATGGTACAGGCAGGTGATGACTAGGCCGCAGGAACCGACGCCGCTGAGGGTGCCGCCCTTTGGCAGGCAGAAGAACATGCCAGCCTGCAAGGGATAGCACTGATTTAGGGTGCCCTGGTCTTCCCCCCGCTGCAGATAGGCTTGGCCCTCAAAGACGTAGCCAAAGTGCGTACCAGCGGTCGCCAGGGTCAGGGGCTCATGTCGCCAAGTGCGAAGGACGATGGGGTATTCGTCCTGACGCAGGTCTTCGACAATAGGCGTTTCGAGCGAGAGGAGTTTCAACGTCATTTTGAGCAGCTGCTCCCTGATTTTACGTGGGCAGGGGGGTGAAGAGAGATGCCTGGAGTTCTCGGCGCGTTTTGGGCGAGAGCATACAGCCATCGCTGTTAAGACAGTCCACCAGCAGCCGGGTGGTGTGGTAGTACTGCCTGAGTTGGTGCTTTTCTTGAGGGGTAAACTGCCGCTCCTTGCCGATGTGATGGCGATTTTTGGCCACAGCTCTGGCCTGATCGGCCACTTCTCGCACGGTTTCGTCATCCTCGGTCTGCCCCTGGAGGCGCTGCAGCAGGGTTTTCAGGGTGTGGCGCTCGTCGGTGTCGAGACTGCCGGAGTCGAGGGCCAGATCGATGGCGATCAGCATCACGGCGTTGGCAGTGGGGGCGGCGGTGATTTTGGCGGCGGGGTCGCTCACCTGGGCATCGTAGGACTGGGCTAGGGCAATTGCTGCAGCCAGACTCATCTGATCCATCATGCGGGTGAGGAAGCTGGCGCACACTAGCAGGTTGGCGGTGCGGTCGAGGGCGAGTGCGACGGTGCGGTTTTCATCGATGTCGAAGTCGATGTCAAAGCAAAAGGCGCAGGCAGCGGCAGGGTTAAAGGCGGCAAACTCTGGGGCAGCGGCGCGATCGCAAACCTCTCGCAAAAAAGCCTGTAGTCGCTCCGATCCGGCCAGCAACTGATCCAGGGTCTGCTTTAGGGGCAGCAGCAGCAGGGAGGCATCTCGCAGCATTTCCGTTGCTAGCAAAATTACCTCCCGCCAGCGCGGCTCAGGGCCATGGGCCGCCAGATCTTGCAGCGCCGTTTCCAGCGATCGGCTGTTTTGCACAATCTCCCGCGCCACAAAATACTCGTGAAAAGTCAGATGGGAAAAAGAATAGATGCCCTTGGCCCGCTCAATCAGCAGGCCGTGCTGGGCCTCAATCGAGCGCAAGATAACCTCGCTATCAACCTGAAGACTTTCGGGTTCATCGGTGTCGGACAAATTACAGATGTAGTCGGCAATGTGTTGTTCAGTCAGCCTTTGTTTGAAGCAGTAATCATTCGCCTGAAACGTGATCAGGGCCAAGTAGCTGAGCAGGTCTTCCTTTCGCAGAGGAGATAGGTGCTTGTAGACCTGATCGCGCTGAATGCCCCGTTTAGCATCCCATTTCCTGAGCAGCGCATCAATGCCCTCTTTGTAAAGCTCAAATCGGCTGTGGGGAAAGCCGCCCGACGCTTCAAAGGCCAGACAAATCAGCGTCAGCAGCAGCGGATTGGTTGCCAGCTCTTTAATTGGAGGATGCTGGTTGAGCTGCCGCAGAAAGCGCTCCGGGGGAATTGCCTGATGGCCAAACCATTTAGAGGCAAACGTGGTGATTTGGGCATCGTCAAAGTCGGCCACCTCAACTTCGGTGAACTTCTCGAAGATGTAGTCCCAGGCGGCAATGCGGCAGGTCATCACAAACAGGCTGTGGTGAAACTGCTCCGAAAAGCTGCGAATTTCTTTGATAACGCGGGCGTGATCGTGCGATCGCACCTCGTCCAACCCGTCTAGCAAAATTAGCGCCCTTCCCGCCGCAAAGACCTGATAAAACTCATCGAGCAGGGCGTCTTCTCCAGTTCCCGAACCGCTGGCAGCGTAGTGATTAAGGTCGCGGCTGATGTACTGCAGCAGGTTGGGAGAGTTCTCCACTTCAGCAAAATCTTTGAGCGTGACAAAAATGGGCAGGCGATCCGGCTCCAGCTGGCCCTCGTTGCACTGAATGGCTAAATGCTTGAGGAACGTGGTCTTTCCGGCACCGGGCTTGCCCAAAATGATCAGCTTTTGGTAGGTTTTGACTGCCTCTAGGGCAGGCACGCGGGTCTGTGCGATCGCGCCTAGCCCCAGCCGATCAAAGCTCTTACTGTCGCAGGCTTTAATCAAATCCTCTAGCGGGCGGTGCCGCCGACCGCTGATCTGCTCCAGCACGTTCACGCTGGTGTAAATGTCGTTGACCTCGATCGGGTAAGACATATCCAGCACCCGCATGGTGCCGCAGCGCTCGCGGATACTGGTATACAGCCTTTGTCTGAGGGTCTGCACCAGCCCATCGAGAGCGGGTTGAAGGGGCGCGTGAGCCACCGGCAGCACTGCCGCAAAGTCGTGAACCTGACGCGCTGTACTCACTGCAGACACTGAACTTACAGCGGGCTCTACAGTATCGGTGAGGCCAGCAATGGTCTGCCAGTCGAGACCCAAGCGATCGCAAATATCCATAAAGATCACCTGCGAAACAGCTTCTCCCTTAAAGAAGCTAGTCACCGGCTGCCGGCTACAGCCAACAATGTCCGCCAGGTGGGCTTTCGTCCACCCTTTGCGGGTCAGGGTTTGCTGAGCGACCTGTAGCCCTTGGGCAGCAGCAGCCAAAGACGGCTTAGCCATGAAAGCAGGACTCGATGAAACAACAGCCTGATTCTACCTAATCTAGGAGATAGTCTAGCTTTACACTTGCAAAATTTGACTACCTAAGCATTAATCAATAGTTAAACATTATTTACTTTACATTTACTCAGCCATTGCGTATGATTTACGCAACCAATACCCCCAGGTCATCTGAATCTAGATGCGTGCCTATTATGAAGTGCATCAGCGCTGGTAAGCCGCACGGAAGATGATTTTGTTAGTGCTTGGGGCTGTTCCTGAAATTGAATCAGTCACCCTCAATAGTGGGGTGTTTTGATTGGTCTAGCTAGCTCTTTTATGCCAAGAATGAGTTTATGAACAGGGCACTTATTCTGCTTGCCATTGCTTCAGTGGCAGTGGGCCTTTTGCTAGGTGGCATTATTGTATTTGTTCTCTTCATCTATCGCCGAAAAATAACGATCAGCAGCTCAATTGGCGATCCTCATTTAGCAGGAAGAGTTGGCATCGTCACAGTTCCCTTTGACTACCGCTCGAAGGGCAAAATTAGCCTTCAAATTGAGGGATCTACTCGGGAGATGATCGCCGTGACCGATCAGCCCTATGCCTTTAGCCCAGGCGATCAGGCCTTGGTCATACAGGTACACAATACGCAGGCTTGGGTGATTCCAGCCAGCTATCTAGAGGCAGACTTCTCGGATTGAGAAATTGCCTTTATTTCTACTCAATACCAGCGAGAACCCATCATGACAAACAGACATCCTGCCGCCCTTTTCCAACAACAGCCCCTGTCCTTTGCACACGCAGCGGAAATCCCCATCGAAATCATGCCCGCTCCTGCCGCCGAGCAGCCCACATTGCCCAGTCGCTACGAGCTGATTAGCGGCGGCAGCCTGCTTGCTTTGGGCATAACAGCCACCGTTCTGGGTGTCTGGTTTTTGCGATCGTTCCTAGTGATTGCTAACCCCAATGAAGTGGTGATCCTATCAGGTCGCAAATGGCGCAATCAAGCCGGGCAGGAAGTTGGCTTTCGCATTTTGACCGGTGGCCGGGCGCTCAGAATTCCCATTGTTGAAACCATCAAGCGCATGGATGTGACTACGATGCCGGTGCCGGTCGAGGTTCGCAATGCTTACTCTAAGGGGGGCATTCCGCTGCATCTGCAGGCGATCGCAAATATCAAAATTTCCAGCAACCCCAACCGGGTCGGCAACGCTATCGAGCGCTTTCTCGACCACAAGCCTGACGAGATTGTGCGGGTTGCTCGCGAAACTCTCGAAGGCAACCTCAGAGGCGTAGTTGCCACTATGACCCCAGAGCAGGTCAATGAAGACCGCCTCAAATTTGCCGAGCGGATTGCCTCTGACGTTAGCAGCGACCTGGCTAAGCTAGGGCTGCATCTAGACACTCTCAAAATCCAAAACGTCTCCGATGAGGTTGACTACCTCAAATCTCTGGGGCGGCAGCGCATTGCCATGATCATTCGCGATGCCGAAATTGCAGAGAGCGATGCGATCGCAGCCGCCAAGCAAATTGAGGCAGAGTGCGAAGAACGAGGACGAGTTGCCCAAACCCAAGACCGCATCACTATCGTTGAGCGCGAAAACGACCTGCGCAAGATCAAAGCCAAACTCGACAAACAGGTGCGTACCGAAACTGCCATCACCCAGGCCGCTGCTAAAGAACGCAAAGCATTTGCCGAGCAAAAGCTACAGACGCTACGGGCCGAGCGCGAGCGGCTACGGCTGCAGTCAGAGGAAGTGCTGCCCGCCGAAGCCCAACGCCAGGCCCAAATGTTGCGGGCTCAGGGCAGGGCTGCCAGCCTCGCCGAAAATGTGCTGGCTGAAGCCGAGGTGAATGAGCTGCTTACCCAGGTTTGGCAGGCAATGGGCAGCGATGCCGCGTCGATGTTCATCATTCAACAGTTTGAGGCCGTGCTGGAGGAGGCCGTTAAGGTGCCCAAGCAGCTGAATCTGCAGCACATCAACATTATTGACAACGGCAATGGCGATGCCGTTTCTAGCGTTGTCGGTATTTATTTAAGAGTAATTAAGCAGTTCCTAGAAGCTGCAGAAGATACCTTGGGAATTGATGTGGTCAAAGCCCTAAAGCCAGAGTGATGGTGCCTGTTTCGGGAAGGAGTTTTGTGATGGGTGGATGGGTGGCAACTATTTAGAGGATTTATGGTAGCCACATTGAAGGTTTGAGGGTTTGATTTGACTGCATTCAACAGTTGGTCTGACAGACATTACCCCTTATTGAGGACAGATTCATGGGAGCTTTAGTTTTACTACTGACCACTTTAGGTTTGGGTGGCGGCAGCGCCTGGCTGGTAATTCGCAACCTCTACTACATTTGCCAGCCCTCAGAAGTACTGATTTTCGCAGGAACGCCTACTCGCTTATTAAAGGGCAAAACTGTTGGCTACCGATTGGTCAAAGGCGGCAGCAGCCTGCAAATGCCGCTTCTAGAAAAAACCTTTCGCATGGATCTCACCAACATGATCATCGATCTCAAAGTGGTGGGAGCCTACAGCAAAGGAGGCATTCCGCTAACAGTAACGGGCGTTGCCAACATTAAAATCTCTGGCACCGAACCCACCCTTCACAACGCTATTGAGCGGCTGCTGGGTAAGTCTCGCAAGCAGATCGAAAAACTTGCCAAAGAAACCCTAGAAGGCAATCTCCGCGGCGTTCTAGCTAGCCTCACGCCAGAAGAGGCCAACAGTGATCAAATTGCCTTCGCTCGGAGTTTGCTAGAGGAGGCTGAGGAAGACCTGCAAAAGCTGGGGCTGATGCTCGATAGCCTGCAGATTCAGAGCATTTCTGACGATGTCAACTATCTCGATAGCTTGGGCCGCAAGCAGCAGGCCGATCTGATTCGAGATGCCCGCATTGCTGAAGCTCGAGCTCAGGCAGAATCGATTATCCAAGCCTCTGCCAACGAGCGAGAAACGGCCCTGCGTGAACTGGCGCGAGACGAAGAAATCGCCAAGGTAGAAGCCACAAAAGGGGTACGCGACGCGCTCACCAAACGAACGGCCTTGGTTACCGAAGTCGAGTCTATCGCCTCAGCCCAGATTGCTGAGGTCGAAGCCGAAATCAAAGTCGAGAAAGAGCGCATTAGCGAAACAGAGCAGCGCCTTCAGGCCGATATCATTGCGCCTGCTGAGGCGCATCGTCAGCGCTCCATTGCCGAGGCCAAAGGGGAAGCCGCCAAAATTATTGAAGATGGCAAAGCCAAAGTCCTGGGCCTGGAGCGTTTAGGGGAAGTCTGGCGCTCCGCCGGGAAAGATGCCCGTGAGGTCTTTTTGTATCAGAAGATTGAGGTTCTTACCCAAATGATGGCCATGAGCATCCCAACGATTCCGATCACAGGTGTCACCGTGATTGATGCCGAACAGGGAACCCAAGCCACGAAAATTGCCGCTTTCCTAGAGCAGCTGAACCACTCCACCGGCATCGATCTCAAACAAATGCTGATGCAAAACCCCCTGCTCAATTCAAATAGTCAGGGGACTAAAACTCTAGAGAGCGTGGCTAAAGCAAATGATTAAAGCAGTTGCCAAGGGTAAACAGAATCTTTGAAGAGGGTGGGAGAACCGTGCTTGTATAAAAGGGGCGCGGTCTTCACGCCCTTGTTAAGGCTTTAGTCACTTATCTAGCCCACCAGATTGACTGTTTGCAGTCTTATTTCGCGAGTACTACGATCCTATTGGGTCTAAGTACGCCTTTAATCTGAAGGAGGAAGTGACGGTAACTCACCATCAAACCGATAGGTCAGGCGATAGGTCAGGAAAACTCTTCAGTAAGACCCTAAAGTAGCGGTGCGATTTGCCCGGTGATATGGGCAGTGGGGAGTGTTGGAGCCGTCAGGAATTGACAGGTCAGGCATTGAAGCCTATAGCAGTTTTCTAGTTGGTGGGCTCAGCCATGTTTTATTGATCCAGGCTTGTGAGGTAGGCGACCCTGAGCGGGTTAAGCTACTGCTGGATGCAGGAGTCTCGATCCATCCTTGCGCCCGCTGTACTCGCCCACAGCATTCCTATTCTGGGCAGCCGCCTAACCACTGGGAAGATCAACCCTGGTCTTTTGAAATTCCCCTATTTGGTGCAGTTGAATCAGGCTCTGTGGAGTGTATTGGGTTGGTTTTGGCGGCTGGGGCTGACCCTAACGTGCGTGACAGTAGTGGTGTTACCCCAATCATGCAGGCCTCGAATTGGGCGATATTTCAACAACTGCTGGCGGCTGGGGCTGATCCTCAGGTAGTCGATTATTACAACAGAGACGTACTTCAACATCTTATTAGTACTCCAGACAGTGAAACTCAGTTTCCTATTGCCGAGTTGCGGGCTGTTGTGGCCCTGGGTTTCGATGTAAACGCCATTCTGAAATACGACAACTGGACCCGGCTATATGTGGCCGCCTTCGACCAAGATGTCGTCGCTATCGAGCGCTTATTGAAGCTGGGGGCAGACTTTACCCTGGGGTGTCCGCCGTTGAGTGGTCTGTGCTGGCATTACAACCGAGACTATAGCGAGACTATCGCCAGAGGTATGGAGTTGCTGATTGCTGCCGGCTGCGACGTGAATGCCCAAGATGCCGCAGGAGACACGCTGCTGCATAATGCCTCCCTCGGCTATTCCCATGCGATCAACAAGAACTGCTTTAACAGCTCCAGCGATGGAGGGAATGTGACAGCAGTGCTGACTTTGCTAAAGCATGGGGCTATGCCCGATCCAGTGGGCTCAGGTGGCTATACCCCTCTGATGAATGCTGCCCAGGAATGCAGCGCTCCAGCGATAGCTGCTCTTGTAGAAGCTGGGGCCGACCCCCACCGCCACAATGCCGAAGGTCTGACCGCTAAGGACATGGCTGCTGCCCAAATTGTGTTCTTGACCCAGGCAAAAGACAATCCTGAGAATAGTGGAGAGATGCGATCGCATTACGAGAAAGCGTACCAAGATGCGATCATATGTGCGCATTTGCTAGGTGTCTCGTCCCGTGATAAATGACGCTGATTCCCCCCGAGAGGCACAACGAGGTTGAGCGGGAGAGGATGAAAGGCCTACTGGGAGAAGAGAAAAGAGAGCGAAGTCAGTTATCGCGGGACGCGACAGCACTTGAGCCTGTTTCGGAGCCTGGGCTGCTTTGAGGTGAACGTAATCTTGGAGTCATTGCTCTGAGACCTGCGCTGCTAGGGCAATGCCTGCCATTGAAATGCGCTCTAGTAGAAGACGGTCAACGAGGTCCCGAGTCGCTTGGTCTATTCGTTTATCGGTAGGGTGCTCGACAAACTGGTAACCACAGTTGCGGCACAGAACCGTTGTTTACCCGTGTGAATGCGTCCGTTCTTAACCGTACGGGGTGAGCTACATTTTGAGCAGGTCGGCATTGCTCTCCAGTAGATAGCTTCCCTCCCACGCTAACAAATCGAGCATCATCTCTGAAGTCCTACTCAAGATCAGTGTTTGACTTTAAACATACTTAATTTAGCTGTCAATTCTATAACAACTGAACTTCAACAAAGCAGCAAGGGGTTTGTCAGAGAGCACTACTACAGTGTATCTTTTCAACAACTTGACGAATCGCATCAATAACCAGTTCTGGAGCATCTAGCTGAATTACATGTCCACTTTCATGAGCAACAATATGAACACCTTGAGGCGACTCAGTAGCTAGATCTGCATGTAGTTCTTGTAGCTTTTCAAGCACTTCTTGTGTGATGTCAAATTCCGGTTGTCCAGACGACAAGACGACTAGAGGAATGTCAGGAAACGGCTTTGTTTTGCGTGCCTGCTCAACCTGGCTCATACTAATGGGTACCGCAGCCGATTCTTGGGCAAAGGCTTTGCCAAATTGGGTTTGGGAATAAATTGCTTTAGCAATAGGACGTATTGCAGGTGGAACTTTTTGGAATAGACCAGCCGCCATAGGCAAAGAATCAAAAGTGACAAGTAACCGAAGCAAACCGATACGTCCTAGGGTTGGCAATACATAAGGCAATAGTGACTCAAGCCGTTTGTTCAATTCAACCCATTCAGTTGGTGCATCCTCGTACATCTTCTCATGGGTTACATCTACTAAAACCATCCCAGCCACTTGCTCTCGATAGTGATAGGCAAATAAGCGACTGAATAAACCACCTGACGACATTCCCACTAAAACGTAAGGTGGCTCAATGTCAGCCTCTTGCAAAAGTTGCCGCAACTCACTAACAACTTGATCAGCCGTACGTGGCTTCAAACTTAAATCACTCCAGCCACAGCCTGCCCGATCGTAGGCCAAAACTCTTGTAAATTTGGCAACTTCGGGTTGCACTAATTGCCAATCCAGGTGACTGCCTCCAGTTCCACTGTCCAAAATAACCGTCGGGCAACCCTCACCCATAAGTTTGTAGTGCCAGTCATTACCATTGATTTCAATTAACTTCCCAGTTGGCCGAAACTTCTTGCGATCGCGACTTGTGGCAATTGCTTGATAAACTGCTCCAATTCCGACTATTCCAATCAATGTTCCAATGGATGTAACAAGCCATAGCATTTCAGCCACCTCCAAATTTTAAATGCGTTTGTGATTGCCACACAGATGGATTTTTGAACCATTTCAGAGAGCTAGTGAATGATGATTATTTCGGTTGCAAATGTTGCGTTTGACATAATGTATCGATCGAAAGTACCTTTTAATTTGTGTCTATCCTGTTTTTTACCTACAGTCAGCATGACGAGTAAATGGCTTTAAGATATGAAACGTGAGATCTTTGCACTACAAATTGACTGAATGGACTGGAATCATCAGCACTTGATTTATGAAGTGGAAGAAATTGGTTACTTTATTGGGGCGAACGCGTCATTGCAAGCAACGTTTCCACAACCTGAGTGCGAAGCGGTTCTTCCGGGGTTCCATATTGGAACACTTCTGAGAACCATAAACCATCGATTGCTAACTGGATAATTGCCGCCTTGACTGGGTCAAATCCGCTAGTTTCAATCCGCTGATGCCACCTTGATTCATAGGCTTTAGCAGCTTCTAACACGTTAGGTGAGCTTGTCGCAATTGAAGAAAGACGGGCAACCAACGCCAATGATTGTTGACTAAACCGCAGCGTTGCCCGAAGGTATGCCCTGACCCACTGCCCAGGCGTTCCTGGTGCATCGTCCTGGTCAAACTCAGTTTGCACTACTGCTTCGAAATCTTGGATCAGTTGTTCAACCATACTTCTCATCAATGCATCTTTGCTAGGGAAATGGTAAAGAAGTCCTCCCTTACTAACTCCCGCTTTTTGAGCAACTGCATCGAACGTTAGTGCCTCAACACCTCTATCTATAACCACTTGGCTAGCAGCCCGTAAAAGTGTTTCACGGGTTGCCGATCGAGATTTTGCCCTTTTGGTATCAACCATAGCAATGAGTAAGCAGGTACGCCAAAGTACAGAGATATCACGCTCCTAAAGCAATCCATACTGGATCAGCAGATAACGCTCACAAATTAACTATACCGTCCAGTCGGTTTTAATGTCAACTTTGCCTAAATTTCTCATTCACTATGTTTCTAGAACAAATAGTTTCATTCATGTCTCGCTTCGGATTTTGGTAGAACCTTGAAGGTAATGATGGATTTGCTAGGGTGGTTCTGCAGCTACATAGCAGGCCAATGCCGACTTGCTCAAAGTGCAATTCACCTCGCACGGTTGCAACTAAAACGAGCGGAGCGACCGCAACGGGCGTGGCAACGTATACGTTAGTGGCGTGGCGACTACTGTGGCCCAGTTACGAAGCTCGGCAAAACCGGGAGCAGATAGTAGAAGGGATATTGGAGCGTCACCAGTGGGAAGCGTTGCTCTGCAGGGTACATCGAACGTCCCAACTACCAAAAGAGCTGGCAGATGATAGGCTTCACAGTACTCATCAACGAAGCCAACGGTTTGACGGGCAACACGAGGAATAACCATCGCTCCAACCCTATTTACAACTCTTCTTCCTTTACTTTACTTCTCCTAAAGTGATTAAAGAGGGATCAGAACTGTCTAGGGCAGAATTGGCCATGGCAGAGCAGAACTTTGAGGCAGCCTGGATAGCTCTGCAGCGGGCTCATCTGATAGGGCAGAGAGATGCGATCGCACCCACCATCGCCCATTGGCAAATACTCGCCCTGGCCTGGCGACAACACGAGTTTAGGGAGATAAAAGGACAGATCATGCCGACTCTGTCTGGCCCCTGATCCTGTCCTGCTGGAATTGGTCAAGAGCAGTGCAGAGGCGGTCTTCCAGGGTTTCTAGCCAGTCAGCTCTGCCCAGAATGGGCTGAGTGTGTTGGGCCTTCAGAAGCTGCTGGGCGATTATCAAGGTCCGGTTCTCGGGGGTTATTGAACCCTGCTTCCCCTGCCGAGCAAGTTCTAATAACCCCTGAGGACTCTGGGCTCCACAGCGTAGCCAGTAGCGACCTGCACGCAGGCCCGAGCGCAGGCCCTGAGCCACAGGCGGATACTGCGGCAGCACCGGAGGCAGCACAATGGGCCGAAACGGCACCCGTATTGAGGCGCACCAGTCTTGCCACTTTAAAGGCAAAATGCGAGCACTGGTTTGGACAGGCAGCCAGGGAACACGCAGGGCTTCGGCTGCGATCGCACCATGCATGGCCTCGGCTAGCAGCACCTCCGTTTGGCCAATCGCAGCCAGCACTTCTTCTACGCTCCAGCGCGGATCAATGTAGCCAAAGCCAATTTCCCGGCAGATCTGCTGCCAAACCTCCCCGGCAAAAGTGGCATGGTGGATGTGGGGCATGAATGCGTAGGCAACCCGCTTCTGGCCCGCGGGCTGAAATCGCTGCCGCAGCAGAATCGCCCCATCGGTGAGGGCTAAAGATGCAGGCAGGCCGAGTTTTTTGGCCGACAGCGGGCCACGCACGCAGTAGATTTTCCAGCCCGGAGGCATTGATCTCAGAGATCGCTCGTAGCCCACCCCCGTACTAAAAATGACTGCCTGCTGGGCTGATCCGAGCCGCTCGGGCAGACGATGATTGAGCAGGGTGCCAATGCCCACAAAGACCGTGGCAGCATCGTCATCAAAGCAGTCCGGCAGGAGCTGGGGCCAGAGCCACAGGTTGAGGCGATCGCCAAAGTTTTCGACCCCATCTCGACGCTGGTAGTGAAATAGTTTCATGGCTCTAGCGCAAGAATGTTAGCGAAAGATTTGCGATCGCACCTTCTGTTCTACCCTGGCCCAGCTAGCTGCCCCCAACCCCTGCCCCAAAACCTTAGCTTTACCCCAGCTAGAGCAACAATCCCAGCGTTCATAAGCCGGTACGGCAACCTGCTCGATGAAGGTTAACCACCGCTGTACGATGGCTTCGGGCCGAACGGTTTCTGCTCGCTGCAGGCCATTTTCAACCATTGCCCGATACAGTCCCGCATCCTGCTGCAAGCGCCCCAGTGCTGCCAAAATTTCGCTGGGAGAACTCACTGCCAAAAAGTCCAGTTCGCCCCGACGCTCTGCCCAATAGGCCGATTCCTCACCCAAAATAGCTGGCACCCCCGCCAACCAAGCGTTGTACAGCTTAGTGGCGGGCTTGTTGCGGTAATTCTGCGTTCGGTGAACATCTCTGGCGCGAAAACTGCGAACCGCGACCACTGCATCGATTTGTCGGTAATCGTGCCAGTCGGGGGGCAGCCCTACGCCTTGGTGCCACGTATGAGTGCTGACCTTGGGCTGCCAGGCCAAGCCCAAATCCCCCAGCGCCCGCCGCCACGCCGGAGTGGTCAGTTCGGTTGCCAGATTGTTGGCGTGGCCCAAAAAAGCAACGTTCTCAATGCAATGGCCCCGCTGCCGATCTCGGGGAATCAACCCCGGCTGCGGCCAGTGGGGAATCCAGTAGCAATGACCTGTTGCGTTGGCCTGCTGAGGGTTTTGCACCACCTGGAGCTGGGCGTAGGGAACGGGCAATAGCTCTGCCCGCAGACACACTAGCAGCCTCTTAAATCCAGTCTTGAAGCCTACTTGACTGCCGCGCAGCACATTGCAATGGGCAAAAACAATGCCCGCCTGTGGCATCGTTGACACCAGCGCACAGGGTAACCCTGCCGCTTTTAGCCTCAGGTAGGTCTGTATCGTCCAAGCATAGACGCCTAGACCAAACCCAGGCCAGGGGGTATTGGCATCAGTGGGAAGCGTTTCGGGCCAGAGTGCCTTAGGCAGATAAAAAGACAGCGGTGGATAGGCGGCACCCATACTAGCGCACCGTTTCGGGTGAGATTGTTGGGGCGATTAGCCTTTTAAGCGAGCCTAGTTTTAGCCCAAGCAGCTGGGCTGCTCGCTGAAGCGCCTGCTGCCCATGGTAGAAAGGGCTGATCAGGCTGTAAAACAGGAGCGTTTGTTGGCAAACCAAGACGGTATCTTGGCTGCCGCTGGCCTGGTGGCTGAGCCTGTACGCAAGCAATTTTCGCAGGTCGTTGAGAACGTATAGGGGAATAACTAGGGGCCGTTGCCAGGCCCTAAAGCGAATCATGCGGGTGGGGTAGCGGCTCAAGCCGATGCCTCGAAACAATCGGATTAGGTATTCCGGTTCCAGGCGGTGCCGGGGAATGAAGTGCTCTATCTGCATAGCCGGATTATGCCAGATCTCCCATCCTGCCAAATTCAGGTAAGACAGGCTCTCTAAGTCTTCTCCCTTAGAGGTGAGGGCACTGCCACATACCCCTTTGAGCCGGGGTTGGTCAGGGACGGTGTCGAGCCAGGCTTGCCGCCGCACTACCAGCCCAGCCCCGGCCGGAAAGCGCCACTGATGAGGGGAATAGCGATGGGGGCCTAGCCTCTGCTCATTGACGGCTAGACACGCGGCAATTTGGTCAAACCCTGTAGGGGGCGGGACTTCGTAGTGAGGCAAAATCTGCCCACCGTAAGCCCCAACCTGAGGATGGCGGCTGCCAAACGCATGAACTGCCGCTACCCAATCCGGGTCAGGCCAATTGTCGTCATCTAGAAAGGCAATGAGGGGGCTTTGGGTTTGCTCGATGGCACAGCGGCGGGCAAAGGCCAGCCCCTGTCGCGGCTCAAAAACATAGAAAAGCGGGTACGTCTGGGGCCAATCAACCTGGTAGTGCTGCGCTACTTCGGCAGTAGCGTCGGTGCTGTTGTTGTCTACCACCAGCACCGACCAGGAAAAGGTGTGGGAGTGGCGCTGCGATCGCAAACACTGCAAAACCTTGGGCAGCCGGGCTGCGCCGTTGTATGTGCAGATAGCAATGGTTACATCAAACACTATTGAAGCCGCTGTATCCGTCAATTAACCAGCCATCTCAGTCTGCTGTCACTGCTTCGCCTTCAAGGCATTAAATTGGCCAGCTACAGGCGGGCAGGCGCAGCTCCATCAACAATTTACAGGATGGGCTAAGAACCAGGATGAAGCCTCGTTTAAAAAATCACCATGAAACGCTTAAGGCCCCACAGCCCAATACAGAGCTTTTAGGCAATCAGGACAGAGGAAATTTTATCCCATACTTCGTCGAAGCGATTTCAACGGCCTTTTCGATGTCGGCGGGACTAGGGGGGCGGTTAGAGGACGCTCTACCGCGTCTGGATTTTTGGGTATCGTCATCCATGTTTTAGCCAGCAGGGATAGAAGGAATCAACCTCCTGAGAAGAGTGAGATTGCACCGGGAGGGCACCAGCTTTCAGGAATTCAGCACATATCTCAGGGTGATTCTACTCAAAGCTCCACCTTTGGGCATAGAAAACCCATCTCCGCTTATCTCGGTGCTTAACGCATAGAACTTGAGTGTTCTGAATTGGGTTCAGGTTGAACAATGAAACCTACGGACGGAAACCAAGCCTTCCATTCCCTTCTACAAACAATGGTGAGAAACCAGTTATGACACAGTCAATCAGCAGACAACGGCTCATCCTAGTTACCGGCGCTACAGGCAATCAGGGAAGTGCGATCGCACGTCATCTTCTGCAACGCGGCAACTTCAAGGTTCGTGCCTTGGTGCGTGACCCAAACAAGCCTGCTGCTCAAGCCCTCCAACAAGCAGGCGCAGAACTCGCAGTCGGAGATCTCAACGATCGTGCTTCTCTCGATCGCGCTTTGCAAGGTGCCTACGGTGTTTTTTCACTACAGATCTTTCAAGATGGAGTAGACACCGAAATCCGTCAGGGCAAAATGGTTGCAGACGCAGCAAAAGCGGCAGGCATCCAGCACTTCGTCTACAGTTCGGTGGGTAGTGCCGAACGCAACACAGGCATTCCGCATTTCGACAGCAAGTTTCAAGTCGAAGAATACATCCGAGCGAGCGAGTTGCCCTACACAATCCTGCGACCCGTTTTCTTCTTCTATAACTACAACATGATGCGCTCGATGGTTGAGACCGGAACGCTCTTTCAGCCATTGAGTCCTGAAACGAAGTTGCAGCAGCTTTCCGAAGAAGATTATGGAGAGATGGTCGCTGAAGTATTCGATCGCCCCGCAGACTTCATGAACGGCGAAATTGAACTTGCCAGTGTAGACATGACTATGCCGGAAGTCGCTGCTGCGTTCAGCCGTATTTTAGGAAAAACCGTTCAATATCAACAAATCCCGTTTGAAGCGTTTGAGCAGCAAATCGGAGAGGAACTGACCATCATGTATCGCTGGTTTGAGAACGTCGGCTACGCAGCAGATTTAGCCCAGTTGAAGCGTGATTTTTCTGCTCAGACTGACTTTGAATCTTATTTGCGCGATCACGGCTGGCAGAACCAGTCAGAAGCGCAGCCGATGTCGGGTCAATGATTCTTTGAAACTACTCAATATCAGAGACAGCCATTGAATCAGGGTCTTTTTTCCTGAAGAAAACCACGCTTCACCTTAAGTTGCAGCTTAACTCAATGAACTTGCGTGGGCTAAATGAAATGTTTGTTGAAGAATGAGAACAACGAGGTAAAGGTCGAGTCAGCGCCTTTGTTCCTTTGAACCCAACCCATTACATTCATTCGAAATGGAATGAGCCAATGCAGTGAAGGCGACTCCCTCATTCCTAACGTAATTTGAAAGTATCGCTTTTTAAGGAGATTGAAACAGTGATTTTGACCACAGCAGCTACGATTGAAGGCAAAAAGATTGTTGACCACTACGGAATAGTCAGTAGCGAGACCATCTTAGGTGCAAACATTTTCAAAGACTTTCTTGCAGGAATGCGTGACATGGTAGGTGGGCGCTCAGCGAGTTATGAGAAAGCCCTTAGAGAAGCTAAAGAGATTGCCCTGAAAGAGCTAACTGATCAAGCAAAGACTTTAGGCGCAAATGCTGTTATTGCCATCGCCTTGGACTACGAAACAATCAACGGAGGCAGTGGAAGCAGTATGTTGATGGTCGCTGTGAGTGGAACGGCTGTGCGCTATCAGGAGCTTCAAACCGTTTAGAGGCCGACTTTTCAAGGGAAGTCGAGCGCACCAATTAATAAGGGAGGTGAGGGGAATAGGGGAGAACTCACTTCCCCATCTTCCCCAGCCAAAAGATACCGTGAAGCGACCTTTTGTTGTTCCTCAAGGACTGATACCAGACATTGAGGTGAGATATCTTTCTCAGAGACGCGAACCCCGGTGTAAGCATTAGAAATTATTCGTCGCCAGCACTAGGGACTGTATTCAAAGAGATTCAATTTTAGGAGTAGAACCCATGAAATTAAAACCGATCAATCAGCAAGTAGTCGCCATCGTTGGTGCTTCTAGTGGAATCGGCAGAGAGACAGCTCTGCGGTTTGCCAAAAAAGGGGCAAAGGTTGTGGTTGCTGCTCGTGGCGAGTCTGGGTTGGCAACGTTGGTGGATGAGATCAAACAGTTGGGTGGAGACGCGATCGCAGTCATTGCCGATGTCAGCGAATTTGAACAGGTGAAAGCGATCGCAGATCAGACCATTGCTACTTACGGACGACTCGATACCTGGGTGCATGTCTCTGGAACTAGCGTTGTTGCACCGTTTGCCCAAGTCACACCGGAAGAATTTAGAAGAGTCATTGATGTCAACTTGAATGGGCAGGCCTATGGCGCAATGGTCGCTCTACCACACCTCAAAAAAGAGGGAGGTGGCGCACTCATTCACGTTTCCTCATTAGCGGCAAGAGTTCCGTTTCCATTGCAAAGTCCCTATGCAGCTTCCAAGCACGGCGTAGCAGGCTTTTTAGATTCCATGAGAATTGAATTGCAGTACCAGAAACAGCCAATCAGCGTCACTAATGTGATGCCCGCCATCACAAATACCCCCATTTTCAACAAAATTCGGACGAAGCTAGGAGTAGCGCCTGCTGGATTACCGCCTTACAACAAACCCAGCACCGTTGCCGATGCCATTCTATATGCGGCTGAGCACCCTACCCGTGACTTTGTTGTAGGTGATATGGGGCGAGTATTGGAGATGCTGCAACGCATTGCCCCGTCGATTGTCGATCGCTTATTTCTCCAGGTTGGCTTTACCGCTCAACTGACAGGTGAGCCAAAATCGGCAGATGCACCCGACAACCTATATGCCCCAATCTCTGGTTACGACACCGTAGAGGGCGATTTCGGTAGTTTGAGCGTACCCAGCTTCACAGATTGGCTCGATCGCAATCCACCCATCAAATGGGGCGCTATCACAGTAGTTGCTGCCAGCGGATTGATTGCCGTGCTGGGGGGCATTTCAGGATAAAAACCGTGTTGTTATGGTGTCGCAACCGAACATGGCATGACGAGCAGTTCCACGCTGATTACCCCCGTAGCGTTGGCTCCATGCGGTTGCGATCGCATAACCCACTCGATGATAGGTTTCAATTTTTTCTTACTATCAACTCGATGCCAACAACATTTTGGAGAGAACAACTATGAAGGGTTACGGGTTAACAGGACTTGAAGGCATACTTCAACAAAACTACACAGTTAAGATCAACGAGTACAGTGGCAGCGGCTGGAAAACATTCAAGAAAAATTCGGGTGGTTTTGCTGGCTTTACACTTGTATTTTTCTTGATTAACGTTGCGATCGCCAAAGTTAGCCAGTCTATTCCTCTAGAGTCATTCATCAGTCTCTTTATTTCTGCTCCTTTAAATGCAGGATTTTTAATCGTGGCATTTAAAGTTTTGAAAAATCGCGCCACAACATTTAGTGATTTTTTCAAGGGTTTCAATAACTACTTGCCGCTTTTCCTGGTCAGTCCCGTTTCTAGCATGGTGATTGGTATTGGGTTGTTATTGCTTCTCCTTCCTGGTATTTACCCGGCAGTCGCCTACATCTTTGCACTGCCCTACCGCTCTTCAATGACTCTGATGGTAGATAAATTAGAGTAAAAGGGCTGAGAGCCAGGCGGAGCAAATGACAGCGCCCCGTATAGCCAAGCCAACAGTCGCTTTTGTAGATGACTATTGCGAAGAATACCGAGACATCTTTGTTGAGGTAAGAAGCTTCGAAGCATTCAAGCATCTGCACTTGGGGATGGTATCTGAGATGAAGCGAAAATCGCTACCTGTGATCGCCAAGGTTACAGCATTACCTAACGTTCAGTCATTGCAACAGTTTTTGGTCAAGTCACCCTGGAGTGCAGGAGCGCTGAGGCAACGGAGAATCGAGCTGATTCTGTCACTTCTTAGAGGCCGAAAGCTAGTGCTGGTGATTGATGAAACTGGAGACCGCAAGAAGGGACAGACAACCGACTATGTTAAACGACAGTACATCGGTAACTTGGGCAAGGTAGGAAATGGCGTTGTCTATAGTGCCTATGGAGAGAGCGGCAGCAGTTCTGCTAGGACACTGCATCAGTTGGAACTCCCCTATGTGCTGGCCATTCGCTCTAACCATGCTGTGCTATTGCCCAAGGAGCAACGAGTGCGGGCCAATCGCTGGCGCGAGTATGAGCGGACCTTCAGTGATGGCAGACGCGAAGTTCGATGAGGTTGTTTATGGCAAACGCTGTGCCCGGCGCTACTGGCAACTCACTACTGACCCAGCCACCCTACCCTCTGCTTCAACTTGGATGGTGATGACCTGGGTTGAGGCGATTTCCTATAAGCAAGTTGGCGACCTCTATGGCTTAAGGAACTGGGTGGAATATGGCTTCAAGCAGAGCAAGAATGAGCTGGGCTGGGCTGACTTTCGAGTCACAGACTACGCCTCTATCGAAAAGTGGTAGGAGATTGTGATGAGCGCCTATTTTATGGTCACCTTGCACACACCACCAATGCAGCCCAAAGGGAGTTACCTACCCCAACTCGATGGTTCAACGTTAGTTACTTCGTTTAGCCAACATGAGGCTTGGGATAGGGGGAGTGGTTGGAAAAGTTGGCTTAACAACCTTCGCCTGGTTCTACTACCTTGGGTCAGTTCAAATCTGTTGACCCCTTGGCTAAAGGTCTTTCCCATTCCCGAGCTAGAGCAAGGCTTTCAGACGTTAATAGCGCTTATGAACTTGTTTCGCGGAGTTCCTAAAGCTGCTCTACACAATATTTCCTCTGCTTAGAGTCATTGAAGAGCGTTAAGCAGCACAAGTGAGAGGGGCACTTCGAGAGCAGTTGGGGCAATATCGGCCTCGGGGCCGCCGCCCGCATCTGCAAGTGATTCTGGATATGACGAGCCTAGAGAAACGAGGTAAGTTCAAGGCCCTTGAGTCACGGGTAAGCGTGTTCAAAGGCAAGCGGGGAGTCCATCTGGTTGTGCTGTATCTGATGGTCGGTCCCTGGCGTATTCCCTGGAGCTCTCGCTTTTACCGTGGCAAGGATACGACCTCACCTGCCCTGTTGGGTCTACGATTGGTGCGGCAACTGCCCCGGTAGCTCAAAAAGGGCTTCAAGCTTATTGCCTTAGTCGATACAGCCTTTGGCACTGTCGATTTCCTCAAGGGCCTGAGACGGCTCAAACTGCACGCCACTACGGGAGTGCGCTACAACCGTCGCTTGACTGACGGACGACAACTCTTTCATCTGCACAAGCCGGGTCAACACCTTTATCTGCACGGGCTGTCCTTCCCGGTGACCATTGCTTAGTTCTATCTCAAGCGTGACGGTAAAAGGCTTAGGCGCTATGTGCTTTCTACCAAACCCCTCAAAGACAGTCTCCTCGTTTGGTGGGGGTGATGGCAGATAGAGCGTTTCTTCAAGACCGCTAAACATCGCTTTGACCTGCATCGCTTTGGTCAGCACACCTTACTGGGCTTGTATCGCTGGTTGGTGCTCTCTTTGGTGGCCTTTATCTTGGCCCACTGGGGCTATCTTTCAACCGGCACTGATACCTTACCCGTCTGGACCCAAGCCGCACTGTGATCCCCCAAGCTTGTTTATCGCAGGTCATCGTGTTTCTACTGCTAAAGGAAATCGAGCAGAAGCAACCGTTATTGCAGAAATACGGTTTAGAGGTGCAAATCGCCTGGTGCAAGATATGAGATTAAGCAGATTGATGAGCGGGTCCAGATTACAGGAGCTAGATGGAAGCCCGAGCGGGTACCTAAGATCCTGGCTTTACGCTGTGCCTACCTCAATGGAGAGCTTAACTCTTTTTCTCCTGTCAAAGTATGACGCACTCCCGTCCAGCCAACCTGAGTCGGTAGACGATACAACTGAAGTCTTAAGACCATCCACAATAGCTGGAGTGTACCGCTAGAGAATTCTCCTGGTGGCAACCAAGCAGCAATTCCTTGTAGGTTAGATGTTATATAAACATGCTGATACTGAATGCAGTAAGAGATTGCTCTAGTCATTAACCACGTTAAAGCCTTCAACCGCAGTTCGGGATCGTCAGGTGTAAGATAACTAAATACTGGATCCTTTTCAAATGCTTTTGCTGCAATTTCACTAGCATTCGCAATCTGCGCTTTTTGGAGTTGCAGTACATCCAAACCATTCATGATTCAATCTTCCCAAACATTATTAGTATTGAGTTTTGCTGCCTTCGACGAGTAAAGCATCATTACACTCGGAATTAACACCAACCAAAATCCAGAGAT
Organism: Pseudanabaena sp. FACHB-2040; assembly: GCF_014696715.1. Classification (NCBI taxonomy): domain Bacteria; kingdom Bacillati; phylum Cyanobacteriota; class Cyanophyceae; order Pseudanabaenales; family Pseudanabaenaceae; genus Pseudanabaena; species Pseudanabaena sp. FACHB-2040. The sequence continues at coordinate 3,499 of NZ_JACJQO010000020.1, read as the reverse complement.
TGGGATGAAGAAAATCCCTGTAATCGAGGATGCAAGTAGGATTCCACTCACTGAAATAGGCAATGTGAGTTTTTGCTGATCAGCCCACAAACATAACTGACCTAATATCAAGAGAAATGGTGTAATCGTCATGAACCAAATTGCATCTTCTCGATCAAAAACGGGGGCTAATGGATCGGGAGCCACTACGTTAAACCAACCCGCCTGAGCTATCGCCTGCCACTGTGGAAAATATATAGCTAGTCCAACTGCCACATGAATGATTGCGATCGCTATCCAGCATCGTCCAGCAATTCTTAACACGATACACCTACCTCAAAAAGTGCAGCCCGCTAGCAATGAATTCCCATCTTCCATACGCTACCGTATGCAGCTACTCTAAGCTAGAATTCTCGAGAATGTCAATACGGTGACGTATGGTTAGGCAAAAGACGCTAGAACCCAAGCTCGGTAGGCAAGATTGGATCAAGACAGGGTTAGCTGTCTTGGCAGAAAGTGGGGTGGAAGCTGTCCGGGTGGAACCGATAGCGAAGCGGATGAACGTAACTAAAGGAAGCTTCTATTGGCACTTTAAGGATCGCAATGATTTGTTAGATGCGATCTTGGCGGAGTGGGTGCAGATCGATACAAGTCGGATTATCGAGCAAGTGAATCAGACTGATGCCGAGCCAAAAACGAAGCTATTGCGACTATTTGAACTGGCGATCGCGGATGATGGTCTGATTCTAGGACTCTCAGACGGCAGAATTGAGAATGCCATTCGCGCTTGGGCAACGAATGATACGAAAGTTGCAGCAGTATTGGCACAGGTCGATCGGCAACGGCTCGACTATACTAAAAGCCTATTTGTCGAAATTGGGTTTTCTGAACCTGAATCTTTGACGCGCGCGCGTCTGGCTTACTATTCATTAGTCGGTGAATTTGCGATCGGGGTGCGAACCAATCAAGTCGATCGTTTAGCCGAAATTCGACTACAGCACACTATTCTAACTACTTTTATTCATGAGTGAATTAGATTTCAATGGGCACTCAATCTATGATTTTTGCTACATAACGAGTCACATCAGCGGCGGCAAGTAGCCTCGAATTTAGCACCAGTAGCTCTCAGCCGTCCGCTTCTGTAAGGATAACTCTGCAACTAGGTTCAAAGGAGGATTACAAATCAGAACCAACTAAATCCAGTGTGTCTTCCTTCTAAGAACAGCCTCAAAGGCAGTACATTCGTACAGAAACTAGTTGGTACAGGTATCGGAAGAGACTGAATGTGCTGCTCTGGGATTGAGCTAGCTTGGTTGACTACTTGTAGGGGCACTTCGAGGTAGCCTATGGTAACCTCTGAAAATGTCGCTCTCACCAAGCATGGGGCTCGTATGGCAACTTATCTGATTACGGGTGCAAACCGAGGAATTGGTTACGAGTACTGCCGCCAGCTACAAGCTAGGGGAGAGACGGTCATCGCAATCTGTCGCAGCGTCTCCCAGGAGTTGAAACAGCTTGGGGTTCAGGTTGAAGAGGGAATAGATGTCACTTCAGACGCCTCCGTAGCAGATTTGCAGCACCGATTGAAGGGAACTAGCATCGACGTGCTGATAAACAACGCAGGCATTCTGAAACGGGTAACGCTTGAGAACTTGGACTTTGAGAGCATTCGGGAACAGTTTGAGGTCAATGCTTTAGGTTCTCTGCGGGTGACTCATGCACTTCTATCCAATCTCAGAGCGGGTTCCAAGATTGTGTTGATGACGAGTCGTATGGGGTCTATTGGCGACAATACCTCTGGCAGTTCCTACGGCTATCGCATGTCAAAAGTAGCGCTATCAATGGCAGGAAAATCATTGGCGCACGATCTCAAGGAGCGTGGTATTGCCGTAGCGATTCTACACCCTGGCCTAGTTCAAACCCGCATGACGAACTTTACACCGGGTGGCGTCACACCAGAGGCCTCTGTACAGGGGCTGCTGGCTCGAATTGACGAGCTAAACCTAGAGAACACGGGCACTTTCTGGCACGCGAATGGAGAAGTCCTGCCTTGGTAATGGCAACGTTAGTCACCAAGACAAAACTCACTAAGCTTGCTGAGCACCGACATTCCGCAGGTTGACGGGGATTAATTAAGGAGGTAGTAGCGGCAGCAGGGCAAGCCCATCAGGCGAATGATCTTGCTACGCTATCTGGTTAATTAGCGAAGTTGCACCTTAGTAGAGGCGCTATTCGGGGTGGACCAATTTTAGCGTAGCCAAAAATGACTGGATGCTCTGCTCACCTCGCTGCGCATTGCCCGTGGTCAGAAAGTCGAGAGTGACCCCCTGAAATAGGTGAAACAGCGATCGCGCCACCGCCTCATCCTGCGTCAACACCGTTAGCGACTCAATCCACTGCTGGGTTTCGCGCTCTAGAAACTGCTGAGTTTCAGCATCCCCCTGCATGGCTCGCAGGTTGAGATCCATCGTCAGCTTCAGCCAGCCCTGCATTTCTGGGGCGGTAAATTGCTGCCACATCGCCAGCAGAGACTCGGCAACAGTATCGGCATTTGCTACGGCTGTGTTTTGCAGCGACTGCAGCTGTTCGCGCAGACGTACCTCTAGCCGGGCAATCACCTGGCGCTCTAGCTCTTGCTTCGAGCCAAAGTGGTAGACCAGCATGCGCCCGCTGGTGCCAATCCGCTTGGCTATCGCGTTAATGCTAGCGTCCAACGCGCCCGCCTCAATGGCCACCTCCAGGCACTTTTCTACCAACTCAGCTTTCTTTTGAGGTTCGGTGGGTCGACTCATGTTGACAGTTAACGTAACAGCTATTACATTTACTATTAACGTAATCACTGTTACGTTAACATTGTTTCATACAGCGGTTTCGGGTTGAGTAAGCCATGCTAGGGATAGTTGAACCTCTGCGGTCACTGTATGCCAGCCCCGTACTCTGCCGATTTACGCCAACGTATCCTGGCTGCCTATCAATCTCATGAAGGGTCGCAACGCGAACTTGCTCAACGTTTCAAAGTAAGCCTTTCCTTTGTTCGAGACCTGCTGCGCCGCTACCGGGAAAGCGGAGACATAAAGCCCAAAGGACATGGCGGCGGCAACCAACCGAAGCTGAGTGCAGTTCACCTGGAGAAGGTGCGGCACCTAGTCGAGCAAAACAGCGACCTCTTCCTGCATGAGCTATGCGAGCAATTGGAGGCGCAATGTGGTGTAAGCGTGAGCGTGACAACGATGCATCGAGTCGTGGGGCAACTTAACCTCAGCGTCAAAAAAACGCTCACCGCCAGTGAACAACTTAGTGATCGGGTGAAGCAACTGCGCTTTAATTATCGAGATTGGAGTTTCACGGTTGCCCCACGCAACTTAGTGTTTGTCGACCAAGCGGGAGTCAACTTGGCGCTGACCCGGCTGCGAGGACGTTCTCCTAAAAGAGAACGGGCACACGATAGTACCCCTCGCAACCAAGGGCAGAACGTATCGTTGCTGGGAGCTCTTTCTATGGAAGGTTTAGTTGCCACCAT
>NZ_JACJQO010000019.1:300000-488227 GCF_014696715.1 Pseudanabaena sp. FACHB-2040 | reverse complement strand
AATGGCGCTGTGGACCCACACCGACTCCATCTCGAACTCGGAACGTGAAACGCAGCAGCGGCGAAAATAGTGAGGGGGTTGCCCCTTGTCAAAATAGCTCGATGCCTGGTCTATCTTCCAAAAGCCCTCTTCCTTCAATGGATGAGGGCTTTTGCTTTGAGCAGGAGTTGAACAGAGATTGGTGCTTGGACTGTGTTTGGGTAAAATAATCCTCTATGTTAAATAGAGACTCCAGTTCAGTTAAATGTTATGCATCAATTTTTGCCGGTTGCCTACTTTAAAGGTCAGTTCACGGCATTTGAAGACGCCAATATTTCTATTGCTACTCATGCTTTGCATTATGGTACAGGCGCTTTTGGTGGCTTAAGAGGGATTCCTGACCCACAAAATCCCAGCCAAATATTGCTATTTCGTTTAGATCGTCATTGCCAACGCCTCAGTAGCAGTGCGCGTCTTCTCAATTTTGGTTTGCCTGCCGACAAAATTCAAAGCGTTATTATTGAGTTTGTCAGACGAAACCGCCCTCAGGTTTCTTTCTACATCCGTCCTCTTGTTTACACCTCCGATCTGGGTATTTCTCCACGGTTGCATAACGTTGAGAAAGACTTTTTTGTTTACGGTCTGGAGTTGGGGGATTATTTATCACCAGAAGGAGTTAGTTGCCGAATTAGCTCTTGGTACCGCCAAGAGGATCGGAGTCTGCCTTTGCGGGGCAAAATCAGTGGGGCTTATATTACTTCTTCTCTAGCTAAAACGGAAGCAGTGGAGTCGGGGTTTGATGAAGCCATTCTGATGAATACTCAAGGTAAGGTCAGTGAAGCCTCGGGCATGAATGTCTTTATCGTTAGAGCCGGCAAGCTAATTACGCCAGGCTATGACCAAGATATCTTGGAAGGAATTACGCGAGAAAGCATCATTACGATCGCAAAAGATTTGGAGATAGAGGTAATTGAACGCCCCGTTGATAAGTCTGAGCTGTTTATCGCTGACGAGGTGTTTCTTAGTGGAACTGCAGCAAAAATTACGCCTGTTAGGCAGATTGAAACTCATCACATGCCTCAGTCGCGCCCCGTTACAGAAAAATTGCGGGAAAAACTGAGCGCAGTGGTTGAGAACCGTGACCCAGCTTACCAGAAGTGGGTTTTTCCGATTGAAGTAGCTTGAGTAGCAGCACTTTGTAACTTACCTGCAGTTTGTCAAAAGCTTGAGGGCATTTTCAAGCGTGTCGGCTTCGGCCGCAGGTTTGTCTTTGCGCCAGCGCAGAATGCGGGGAAAGCGGACGGAAATACCGGATTTGTGCCGAGTGGACTGTGTGATCCCCTCAAAGCCAATCTCGAAGACGTGAATGGGTTCGACAGAGCGAACCGGACCAAATCTTTCTAAAGTGTGGCGGCGAATCCACCGATCTAGCGCTTCGATTTCTTTGTTATCCAGGCCAGAGTAAGCTTTGGCAAAGGGAACCAATGATTCGCCTTGCCAGAGGGCAAACGTGTAATCGGTGAAGAGGTTGGCTCGTTTACCGCTGCCTGCCTGAGCGTAAATTAAAACAGCATCGAGACTCATGGGGTCAACTTTGTATTTCCACCAGTAGCCGCGTTTGCGACCCACTAAATAGGGGCTGTTTAGGGCTTTTAGAAGGAGCCCTTCGGCTCCTTGCTGGCGGGATGTTTCGCGAATTTTCTGAAGGGCCAAAAACGAGTCAAAGGCTAGATTTTGAGACTGGTGAGTTCGCTCAGTAGGTGCTTGGGTTAGAACTTGGGCTAGGAGGGATCGGCGATCGCACAGTTTTTTACCTCGAATATCCTGTCCCTGATGTTCCAGCAGATCATAGGCAATAAAGTGAACTGGGCATTCCTCCAGTATTTTTTGCGTTACCCGCTTGCGACCCAAGCGTTTTTGCAGATGGTTGAAGTCGAGGGGTGCTCCCTCCTGCCAACAGAGAATTTCACCATCGAGCACGGTGCCGTTAGGAAAAATCTGACACGCGGCTTCTAGCTCAGGGAACTGCTGGGTGACGAGATCTTCCCCACGGGACCAAATGAAAACTTGATCCGCCCGCTTAATGATTTGAGCTCGGATGCCGTCCCACTTCCACTCGGCACCCCATTGAGAGAAATCCTCGGTTTTGAACTTATCCTCGTCAATTAGGGAGGCTAGAAAGAAGGGGTAGGGCTGGCTGGGGCTGCTTTGAGTGGTTTCTGGGCTAGTTAGCTGCTGGTAAAACTCGGTAGTCGGCTCAAAATCACCCATTAGGCGATGAGCCAAAACGGCTTCTGACAAGCCACAGGCCTTAGAAAGCCCCTTTATGACCAGCTTTTCAGAGGCCCCAAAGCGAAAAGCGCCAGTCAGTACCTTATTGAGCACAAAGATCTCCTGACCTTTTAGGGCAGCCCACCAAGAGGTAATTAACTGGCTCAAGTCAACCTCTGCCTTAACGGACTTCACCAGTGGAATAATGTCTTCCATCCACTGATGTAAAGGAACGTCAGCACTAGATTGGGAAGGAACGTCAGCACTAGATTGGGTTAGAAGCGGCGTGTCTCGCAGCAGCAGGGCGATGACCTCAGCAGAGTCGCCAACGTGAGCGTAACACTCCTTGAAGAGCCATTCAGGAATGTCAGAAATTTGTAGAAAAACGTCTCTCAAGATGCGGGAGGTAACGAGCCGCTTGCGTGTCTTTCCCAAGAGCAAATAGAGTGCCCAGACTGCGTTAGCGGCAGATTCTTGCTGGAAATAGCTTTGAAGCGCCTGCACCTTCTCGTTGGTCGATGTTGTGGAGTCAACGGCCTCAAAAAGCTCGGTGAAGCGTTTCATGACAGAAAATACAGGGGTTTCTTACAGTCATGATGACACTTTTTTGAAAACTGCCTTGGAGGAGTGATTAGGCTGTACCGCTGAGGTTGCTATGTTTCTTGTAGTGGCTTGCTCAACAAGCTTGAACAGATCTGCCTGAAAGCTCTAAAAATTACTTGGCTGGCTGAATGTACTTTACCCATCCGTAAAGAAGCACGATTGCTAGCAGCAGGACGGCATTCCAGATGGGCGCAACTTGAGCGATCCATAGGCCGATCAGCAGCAGGCTGACTCCATCGGCTAGCAACACAGGTAGGCGCTGAGCTACGCCGCAGGATCGAACAGGCTTAGTCGTTCCAGGCTGCAATTGGATGCGGGCCAGTAGGTTAAACCAGACCTGACTCAGCAAAACGATCAAGGCTCCCCAGCCAATCCAGATACTGGCCGCATAAAAACCTGCTAGTTCGATCGCAATAGTGCTAAGAGTGACCCAGTGAAACCGATTTAGACGTCGGTCTTGCACCTGCTGTTGGGTGGCTTCGATTTGCTGCAGGTCTGCGATCGCCATGTGAGCCTGCTCCAGGCAAATCAACAAGGTCCCTAGAGCCAAGATGCCAAGGGGCCAGTCAAGGCTAGCCCCTTGGCTCCAGCCCAAGCCTCTCATGACTTGTCTAAAGAGACCCAGTGCGGCGGGCAGAAACAGTAAACCGATGATGAGGGGACGGAACGAGGCCAGAGGTAGGACTGAAGAGCGGATAGGGGTATGAGGCAAGGGGAGTCAGGAAATTCGACGAATGTTACCTATTTTGGGACAAAAGGAATGATTTAGTGAGGCTGCTGTGGCAATTTCTCTGGCGGCAGTAGAATAGCCCTGATGTCTCTAAATCGTGACAACGTAGTAAACCTAGGGCATGAGCAGCTAGCTATTTCATAAAACATTTCTGAAGTTTTAACGGCAGCATTTGTTGTTAGTTTGACTATCCATTACTATCCAAGAGATAGCGCTTTAGAGAAGGCTCAAGCTGGTTGAATGAACGTTAAGAAAGTTTCGTTTTATTAACGAAATCTTTGTGGATTGCCACAGATATCTGAGTTTCAACGTTAGAGTCAAAATTCTGGAGCTGGCTACAAGGTTTTAAGTAATTCATCCTGCTGTCACAGAGACCATCCTTAAAAAAACGAGCGAGAACGGCCTTTGTCTATAGGTTGTGTTCGTTGCCAGTCTTAAATCCAATCTAAAAATACTGACCTGAATTTGACTGTTGGCAAATCAGTCTATTGCACAACAAGGAGCTTGCATGACTATAGCCACTGAGCTAGAAACCAGCTTAGAGACTCAATCTGCTGGAGGGAATCAGCCTAAACGGGTTGGCATTCCCAAAGAGGTGTTTGCCGGAGAGAGCCGGGTAGCGGCTACGCCTGAAACGGCTAAAAAGCTGCAAAAGCTGGGTTTTGAAGTTTTGATTGAGAGTGGTGCTGGGGAGGCAGCCAGTTTCCCCGATGCTGCCTATGCAGCGGTAGGGTGTGAGATTCTGCCTGATCCCCAGTCGATTTGGCAGCAAGCGGACATCGTGTTGAAGGTGCGGCCTCCGATTGAGCACCCAACTTTGGGGACACATGAGGCAGATTTGCTGCCTGCAGAAAAGACTTTGATCAGCTTTATCTGGCCTGCCCAAAACCCGGACTTAATGGGCAAACTAGCTGAGCGCCGGGCTACGGTGTTGGCGATGGATCTAGTGCCCCGCATTTCCCGGGCTCAGAAGATGGATGCCCTTAGCTCGATGGCCAATATCGCCGGTTACCGGGCTGTGATAGAAGCTGCTAATCAGTTTGGCCGTTGTTTCACTGGACAGATTACGGCAGCGGGCAAAATGCCTCCGGCGCGGGTGCTGGTGATTGGGGCTGGGGTGGCGGGTCTGGCAGCTATTGGCACAGCCCGTAGCCTGGGTGCGGTGGTCAAAGCTTTTGACACTCGGCCTGCTGTCAAGGAACAGGTGCAGAGTTTGGGGGCTGAGTTTCTAGAGCTGCATTTTCAGGAAGATGGCTCTGGGACGGGTGGCTATGCCAAGGAAATGAGCCCAGCCTTTATTGCAGCGGAGATGGCCCTGTTTGCTCAGCAAGCTAGGGAAGTCGATATTATTGTCACCACGGCGCTGATCCCGGGTAAAAAAGCGCCCCTGCTGATTACTCGGGACATGGTGGAGAGTATGAAGCCGGGATCGGTTGTGGTTGATATGGCGGCAGAGCAAGGGGGAAACTGCGAAGTGACCCAACCTGGCGAAGTCTCTAGCCACAGTGGCGTGAGGATTGTGGGCTTAACCGATTTGCCTAGCCGCATGGCCTCTCAGGCTAGCCAACTCTATGGCACCAACCTCTACCACCTGCTACATGACCTGGGGGGTTCGGCCCAATACAACCTCAATTTTGAGGATGAGGTGATTCGGGGAACGACGGTGATGCGAGCTGGAGAAGTTACCTGGCCCGCACCTCGACCTGCGCCGCTGCCTGCTCAGGAAAAGCCGATGGCGCAGAACCTAGAGGAAGGGAAATCAACCGATGGAGCAGCTCAACCTGACAAAGGATGGTTGGGCACGGTGGTATGGACCACGCTGATCACGCTGGCTTTGATTGCAGTGGGCTTTTGGGCTCCAGACTCATTCCTGTCACACTTGACGGTGTTTGTACTCTCGATTTTTCTGGGCTGGAAAGTGATTTGGGATGTGGCCCCGGCGCTACATACGCCTTTAATGAGCGTTACCAATGCGATTAGCGGCATCATCATCATCGGTGGCATGCTGCAGATCTCTAGCGATTGGACTTCACCCGTCACGATCTTGGGTGCGATCGCAGTTGTCCTTGGCATGGTCAATGTGGCTGGCGGCTTCATGGTGACCCAGCGAATGCTGAACATGTTTCACAGGTAGCTAACAGGGCCATAGAGCACCGGAACAACCCTCAACCTTCTGCCCTTAACCCTCAACCTTCTGCCTTCTCAACCCTTTACCAAAGCACTTATGTCAAATAATCTCCTCACGGTCGCCTACATCGCGGCCAGCGCTCTTTTTATTCTCAGTCTGGGCGGTTTGTCTTACCCTGAAACTGCTAAGCGCGGCAACCTCTATGGTATTGCTGGCATGGTCGTTGCGTTTTTGGCGACGGCCTTGGTGTGCCAGGGCTACTGGCTCCAGGGCGGGGCTCTGGGACTGGGCATTGTGATTGGGGTTTGGGCGGCAGCTCGGGTGCCCATGACGGGCATGCCAGAGATGGTGGCCCTGTTAAACAGCTTTGTGGGTCTGGCGGCGGTGTTGGTGGGCTTTGCTGAGTACCTGCGGCCTGGTACGGGCTATGAGGGAGCTGAGCACACCATTCACCTGGTGGAGATCTATGCTGGGGTGTTTATCGGCATGGTCACCTTTACCGGGTCGCTGGTGGCAGTGGGTAAGCTGCAGGGGAGGCTGCCCGGTAAGCCACTGCTGCTGCCTGCCCGCCATCTGCTTAACCTGACGATGCTAGGAACGATGATCGCGCTGATCGTGCCGTTTATGGGCGCAACCGGCACAGGTGGGCTGGTGCCGCTGGCAGGAATGGCTGCGATCGCAGCTATCTTTGGCGTTCACATCGTGCTGGCCATTGGCGGCGCGGATATGGCGGTAGTCATTTCCATGCTCAACAGCTACTCTGGCTGGGCCTCAACAGCGACAGGTTTTATGCTGGGCAATGACATGCTGATCATTGCGGGAACGCTGGTGGGCAGCAGCGGAGCCATTCTCAGCTACATCATGTGCAAGGGCATGAACCGCTCTTTTCTCAACGTGCTGCTAGGCGGCTTTGGGGAGGGTGTAAGCTCGACTAGCAGCCAGAAGGGCCAGCAGGGTGAGGCAGTTTCTACCACGGCTGAAGAAGCGGTAGAGCTACTCGATCAGGCTAATGACATTATTATTGTGCCGGGGTATGGCATGGCTGTGGCTCAGGCACAGCACGCAATTTCTGAAATTACCCAGATTTTGCGGCGGCAGGGTAAGCAGGTACGATTTGGCATTCACCCAGTGGCGGGCCGGATGCCTGGTCATATGAACGTGCTGCTGGCCGAAGCCAATGTCCCCTACGACATTGTGCTGGAAATGGATGAAATCAACGAAGATTTTCCCCAGACAGACCTAGTGCTGGTAATTGGGGCTAACGATACGGTGAACCCTATTGCTCAGGAAGATCCTGGCAGCCCGATTGCCGGTATGCCGGTGATGGAGGTGTGGAAAGCGGGCCAGGTAGTGGTGCTCAAGCGCAGCCTGTCGGCGGGCTATGCTGGGGTCGATAATCCCTTGTTTTACAAAGACAACACGCTAATGCTGTTTGGAGATGCCAAGGCCAACATTAACGGCATCTTGGCTAAGCTAGCCACCCGGACGACAGCGCCTGAAGCATTAGCGGTCGTTTAGAGGTCAAGCCTGAGAAGCACCTGTGGCCGTCAGCAGTCCCAAACTACTGACGGCCAAACAATGGGTTTGCGATCGCATCAAAAGCTCCTGTCTGCCGCTTGAATTCCTTTCTGCAAAATTTTCAAGATTCGGTAGACTGGGTAGACATGTAAGTGTATTTTCATGAAGCGTTTCTCTACAGGACTATGAACTGGGTTGTGTCAGCCGCACCGAGAGCTGTTTCTGCTGCGCCGACTATTGCGCCTGAAAAGACCAGTCAGACAGTGCGCAATCCATACCCTAATTACAAAATCATTGTGCTCAACGATGATTTCAATACGTTTGATCATGTGATCAGCTGTTTGGTCAAATACATTCCTGGGATGTCTGCCGACCAGGCTAAGCAGTTGACCAATCAAATTCATTTCGAGGGCCAAGCAACAGTTTGGGTAGGGCCGCTAGAGCAGGCTGAACTTTACCACAGCCAGCTTAGTCGGGCGGGGCTAACAATGGCTCCTCTGGAAAAGGCTTAAACCCAGTTGCGAATATCTAAAGCCCGGCAAAATCAGCCAGAAACATAAAGTATTATTTCAAACCCTTAAGACTTTAGGAGGGCATTTTCAATCTCTTAGGGGCTTACTGCCGCGTCTGCGAAAGTGCCCCCCTTCGGTGATATTGTCGATTTTTAGATAGCATTTAACTTTAATACCGCTATGACCAACGCTTCTGAAGGTCGTCTTGTCTGGAATCACTCGACTCATCTGCCAGGGTTGATTCCTATCTTAGAAAAATTATCTGAATACCCTGGCATTCGGACGGTTACGCCGGGAGTGCTGGCAAATGTACGAGCGCATTCGCCGCATATGCGAATTAAAGTATCTGTGCCCACACGGGGCGGCTATAAACTAATTGCTCGCAAGGGCAAAACGGTTCAAGAAGTGTTTGTGTTGACCGAACTTGATCAGGCTAGGCTAGAAGGTGCGATCGCACAGGCCATGCAGACTTAGGCATGAACACACCCCCAGGGTGGCATCAAGAAGGAAAAGCAACATTCTTTACAGACAACGCCTTCTACCGACCTCAAAGTCAGGTAGGGCGGGATCTGGCTGTTTTGGCAGCAGCGGTCTATAAACGACAAAACGGTCAGCTCAGAGTACTAGATGCTATGACAGGCTGTGGTGTCAGACCGCTGCGCTACCAGCTAGAAGCAGAGGCCGATTGGGTGTGGGCCAACGAAGCCAACCCCGATCATCGAGAAGTGCTAGAGCGCAACCTCTCTACTGGAATGAGGCCGCGCTCTTACCGAATTACCCATCAGGATGCCAACCAGGTTTTTTTTGACTGCTACCAGCAGCGAGACTTTTATGACCTGGTAGATATCGACAACTTCGGTAGCCCGTCGCCCTACGCCAGCACCGCCATGTGGGCGACTCGGCTAGGCGGCCTACTCTATCTGACCAGCACCGATGGCCGCTCCACCAGCGGGCACGATCCTGAGCACAGCCTACAAACCTTTGGAACCTATGCCCGATCCCATCCGGCAGTGCATGAACAGGGTCTGCGAATGCTGCTAGGTCACGCTATGCAGCAGGCTGCTGCCAAAGGGTTTAGCATCCAACCGCTGTTTTCGCTCTTTAACGGACAGGTGCACCGGGTTATGGTGCGGCTAGTGATGGGTGTGCCTCTGGAAGCTGAGCATTCTGGCTTTATCGGCTACTGCCACGTTTGCGGCCATTTTCAAACGGTGGGCTGGCGGCAGCTTGGACGCGTGCAGTGCGCCTGCCACCGATACATTGCAACCTATCTCAAGCCCCATCCGCTGGTGCTGAGCGGGCCGCTCTGGCTGGGGCCACTCCACGACCCACACTGGCTGAGTCAGATGAAAAGCTTGGCCGCTGATTGGGACTGGGGCAAGCGGGTTAAGCTGCTAGAAATTATGCAGGCCGAGGCAGACATGCCGCCGTACTACTACCCCCTCGGAGAAATTGGCCGCCTGGGCCAAATGGATATTCCCCGGCGGGAAGTGTTGATACAGGCGCTGTGCGATCGCAACTTTCGCGCCACCCTTACTCACCTAGATTGGGAGGCTGTTAAGACAGACGCCACGATGGCTGAGTGTGTTGCCGTTGCTCGTCATTGTCAGCGGAAATGAGGGTGGAGGGTAGAGGCGGAGGGTGGATGAGTGGAGGGTTAAGGGTGAAAGGGCGAAAAAACTACTTTGTTAAATCATGTGTTTTGCCTTTAACCCCTTTGTTCCCTAGCCTCCTAGTTCTCTTGCTCTTAGCTCTCTGCCCCTAGCTCTCTCTCAAATCCCCCTAATCCTGCTAACCACACCTGCATTCATCCCTTAAACAGTTAGGATCGAAGGAAAGCAGCTTGAGAGCGTTTAGCGATGCCGTCTGAGCCATCCGCCAGGCCACCCCTGGGAAGACTGGAAAAGATTGATTTGTCTACCTACTGGCAGGGGGAAGAGACCGATTTCACGCCCTGGCTGGCGCAGGCTGACAACCTCAAGCTCCTGGGAGACGCCCTTGGGATGGAGCTGGAAGTTGTCATTGAAGAGCAGCAGGTGGGTGCGTTTCAGGTGGATCTGCTGTGCCGGGATCAGGCGACTGATCGCTGGGTTTTGATCGAAAATCAGTTAGAGACGACAGATTTTAGCCATCTAGGCCGGCTGATTACCTACGCGGCGGGGTTAGATGTCTGCAATGTTGTCTGGATTGCCAGTCATTTCTCAGCCGAGCATCGGGCAGCGCTGGATTGGTTAAACCAGATTACCCAGGAAGAGATCAGCTTTTTTGGTCTTGAGATTGAGCTTTGGCGAATTGGCAATGTGGCGATGGCTGCCAATTTCAATCCGGTAGCGCAGCCCCAAAGCTGGGTGCAAACGGTGCCTGAAGTCGAGGTGGTGCCTGAAGTTGAGGAAGAGCCCTTGACCGAAACTCAGCAGCAAAACCTGGATTTTTGGAGCGGCCTGTGTCAGCAAATAGAGCGGCGGGGCAGCATTGTCAAGCCCGGTACGCCTGAGCCGATTGATGCCATTAGGTTTGCTATCGGGCGGGCCTGCTTTCGGCTTATCACGAGCATTAATCGGGAGGATGGCTGCCTTTATACCGAGCTGCATCTAGCTGGGGAAGATGCTCATCCCCACTTTTACTTGCTGGCGGAGGAGCAAGAGACCATTGAGATGGAGATCGGGCTACCGCTAATCTGGGACGATCATGCCGACGATAAAGCCTGCGCCATCTACTGCGCCCTGCCAAATGTGGACCTGAACGATCTGGAGCGCTGGCCCGAGTATTATCACTGGCTCTGTGATCACCTAGAGCGATTCCACGAGGTGTTTGCAGAGCGAGTTAAGCATTTGAACGCTACGGATTACCAGCCGCTGCCAGATTACAGCTTCAATCCGGCGCGCGGATCGTTGATTTTGCCTAGCTGATGGCCCGCTGCTGTAGTGCTTGCAATACCCGAATCAGTATTGTTCACAGTACCCCGTTTGCATGGACAAGGTCTAACCCTGAGCTGGCCTGCCAGGTTGGGGCTCTGTCTAGAGTGTGATGCATTTTACCATTAAGAATCTTTACGATGAGAGGGTCGGGCCCGCATTTGGCTAGATTGCCTCATTATTTATGATCTTTCTCGATGCAGCCGGGTTTTTGAACCCTATCTGCGCTAAAGATACTCCTCATGCCGTCTTTACGGCGCTAATGCCTGCCTTAGGTGAGCGGTTAGACTGCGATCGCACCTTTCTCTACTTGCGATCGCCTCAGCACCGCATTGGGCGAGTGCCTTTTTGCTGGCGGCGCAGTGAGGAAATTCCGGAAGTGTACGACCCAGACTGGAAGCCGGAGCCACCCTCACTGGTAGAAGAAGACCCCATGTTTGCGGCGGCAGTCAGGGCAGAACCCTCCATTTTTATAGAAGATGTGGAGACGGCCAGCCCCGAAGTCTTAAACCGGGCCTTTGAGGCAAAAACCTTTGGCCATCGTGCCTTGATCCACGCGCACCTGTGCCAAGACGGTGAACTGTGGGGCGTTTTGCAGCCAGCGATCTTTGGTCGGCCTCGAGTCTGGAACCAGGCTGAACGGGCACTGATCGACGAAGTCGTTACCCGTCTGACGCCTGTTGCGATCGCCTATGTGAGCGAGCATTTTAACCCCAACTATTCCGAAAAAACTTCTTATGATCGTTAACCTTCAGGATGAGGGCTGGGAGATTATCTATCACCGTGCCCATGCTCTGCTTGCTGCCCAGATCGCCGGAAACTGGGATCGCAGCAAGACGCCTCAACGCATTTATGAAACCCTGGCCGCCATTTCTCATCACGACGACCTAGAAAAAGAGTGGGAAGAAGACCAGCTCACCACAGCTGGGGCCCCTCTAGACTTCACACTGGAGCGGGAAATTGGCCTTGAGAAGATGCAGCGCCATGCCGAGAATGCGCTGTATCGAGGTCGCTGGGTAGCGCTGCTCACCTCCATGCACCTCAGCTTTCTCAATGAGGGCAGGCGCGATCAGGACAAGGATCTGGCGAAATTTCTTGACCAGCAGCAGCAGCAGCAGGCTCAGTGGCGAGAGGAACTGGGGGTAAGTGAAAAAGCGGTAGAGTCGGCCTACTACTTCATGCGCTGGTGCGATCGCTTGTCACTCATTCTCTGCCAGCAGCAGGTGCCAGAGGCAGGGCGGCAGTTAGAGGTGCAGATTGGCCCCGACGGGAAACACTACTACGTTTCGCAGCTAGAGAATGGCAGCGTTGGCGTTACGCCCTGGCCCTTTAACGAGGAAAAGATCACAGTTAACGTAGAAGCCAGCTGCCTCAGTCAGCTTAAATTCGAAAGCAACGATGAACTGCGGCAGGCCCTAAAGCAGGCCCCTCGAAAACTCCTGACCTGGACTTTTGAGCCGACAGCTGCGGCTTAGACCCTAAAGACGTTCCAACGAAACCCCCTTGAGGCTGGCTGGTTTGCCAAGCAGCTAGACCTTGCGTTGGGACTCGTCCTCGTTGCTTTAATTCGTATGAAGAGGGCTTCGGGCCCCTGTGACTTCAGGCTGAAACAGGGCATATTCAGAAGGAGTCTGCGCTCCGCCAAACGGCTTTACTCTAAAGACGCTGGTGATAGCTGCTCTTTGATCAAGCGTAATAGCCCCCTAGTTCTCCTAGCCCCTTGAATCTCTGCCCGTCAACCTGAATGCTCAAGCATGGTCAACGGTTAGCAATCTTTTAGGAAAACTCAAACTGCTGCTGGGTGTGCCTCTACCGACCTCACCCAATTGACGCCAGTTAAATAGGAGGCGCACTATAATGCCGAACGAATTTTCTGGGATAGCGCTCAGGCCATTTGCTGCCCCCAGTAGTGAGACTGTTTTAGCCGATCTTGCTGCTGAGGAGCCGGGCCAAACTTTACCCCACACGACCGGCGACTCAATCACTGCAATGCCCCTAGCAGTGCTTTCGGAGTACCTGGGTGCAGCAGGGAGAGCAGGGAGTTCTCAGTCCATTGGCCTGTCTATATCCTCTACTCTTAGAGATCAAGATGGCTGGCAGGAATGGCCGCTAGCTCAAAAGGGCCTGCTGGCTACCGAGCCAGACGACCTGCTGGTATTTACAGAAGGCGATGACCTAAAGCCGATTTGGGAAGAAGTAAAGTCGCACCTGAGCGACTGGCGGCAGCGGGCCAACTGGTCGCTGGATATGCGGCAAGTGTTTGGAGAAAGCTGGCATCTAGGTCAGGCAGAGCAGCTAATAGAGGGCATTATTTCGGGGCAGGCTCGGCCTCAGATCGAGCTAGTTCCCTTAGCTAGCCTGCAGGCGAAAGGTGCGTTTGCCGCAGCCCACAACCGCCTATTTTTAGCAGAAGAGCTATTACAGCCCGCTAAAGCCGATGAGCTGACAGCTGTGCTGCTGGAGGAACTGGGCCATTTCATCGATGCTCAGCTCAACTGGGTGGATTCGCCCGGTGATGAGGGGGCGATGTTTGCTGCTCTGGTGCAGCAGCAACTCAGCCCGGAGATCTGGGCTGCTCTCAAGGCAGAAGACGACACGGCAGGGTTGACCTGGCAGGGACAGACCTTCGCTGTGGAACAGGCCTCGCTAGAAGATGGGGTACTGACGGTCGGGGCCTCAGGCCAAGTAACCGTGCAATATGTGTATGACGGCGGCTCCTACTCTGGCCAAGTGGCGCTGTTTAGCCTAACCGGCATGGAAAATCTGCAGCCTGGCTCCCAAGCCTTTATTCAAGAGGCAGCCCGCCGGGCGCTGAGCGGCTCCCAGCAGGGCCATGTGGTGATTTCTGAACGAGATCAGGGCGCAGTGCTCAGCAGCCAGTCGGAGGGAGAGATCTCTAGCGTTGGGGACACTGGGAGTACTCGGGTCTTCTCTATGCAGGCCAGCGATCGCATTGCCGTTATGCTCGTTCCCAATGGCACTGTTGAGATGGTGCGGCAAAGACCATCAGCCGAGGGCAGCCTGAGGCCTCTATTCTCTGTATCAGCCGCTAACCCCCGTGGCCATGTTCAGATGGGGCAGCTCTCTGGCAGTTCAACCGGGGGGGTCTACGCACTTGAAGATTTGCGCTTTGACCAGCGCTCTGATGGGGATTACAACGACGTGATTTTTAGAATCGAGGGGGCGACCGGGCGAGTCGAGTCTGTCTCGAACCTGCTGGAAGCCCCGACTTGGCCGGGTGCAGTTTTGGAGTTGCCGGTTGAAGTTCCGTCTGTACCGGGTACGCCGGGTACGCCAACCAGTCCAGGCTTGCCGACTCAGCCCGGAGTAAATGTGTTGACCTCGATTGTGGACAGCGTAGAGAAGTTTACGCCGGCCTCTAGTGAGGCGCAGATTGCCGCCAGTGGAGCTGCCCGCATCACCCTGGGGAGTCGCACGGTCTATATCGGGACGAATCAGGTCAGCAGTATCAACCAGAACCCCATTATTGCCAGCTTTGACAGCGCTAACTCACTGAATAACTGGGTACGAACAGACTACGAAATGACCGGGGCAGATGGGCGCGGGTTGGGGCTAGCCTGGAGCGGTAATGACCTGTACGGCATCTTCAGCGTAGATGGTACTCAGGGCACTGCCAATCAAGACTTCCGCCGAGCCAGTGCCAGTGCTGAGCAGGCTTGGCTAAGAAGCTATGGTCAGGGGGGTGGACCTAAGGTTGCTGTGTTAGGCCGAATTGATTTGGCGACGGGGCAGTTGCTAGATGCCGTTTACCTGTCGGCAGTGCTGAGCAACGGCAACAGCAATAGCCTCAGCATTACCGGGCTGGCTGTCAACAACAGCGGCAATCTGGTTGTGAGCGCTCAGTCTTTCTTCGCGCCGCGTCGCCCTAATGGGCAGGCAATGACCCAGGTAACGCCAGGGAGTTCACCCTTTGCCTATACTGTGGAACTTACACCTAACCTGAAGCGGGTGGTCAGCACTGCGGCGGTGGGCTGGACCTGAGGTAGCTGTTGTGAATTACTAAAGACATTTAGGCTAAATAGTAAGAGCACAAGTGCTTTGATGGGCACGCTTTGGTTTGCCTATTCTACAAAACTGTTTATCCTAGGCTGTATCAGGGCTTTGGTCATAGCCTGAGGGAAATTCAACGCTCATCTGCCGTTTCTGATCATGAAGGTACTGCTGATTCACGGCATGGCTCGCACTTCACTCTCTCTTATGGGTCTGGAGCGGCGGCTTTTCCAGGCTGGGTTTACGTCTGAGCACTTTGGCTACTTTGCCTTCGCTGAGTCTTTTGATCAGATTGTTGAGCGGCTGCAGCGGCGGCTGCAGGTTCTGTCGGCCCAAGGCCCCTATGCGGTGGTGGTTCACTCTCTGGGGGGGCTGATGATTCGGGCTGCGCTGGGAGGCAGGGCCAGCGACTGCCCTCAGCACGTAATCATGCTGGGTACGCCGAATCAGCCGCCCCGGCTGGCGCTACACGCTTGGCAAGTACTGCCCTTTCGCTGGTTTACCGGCCAGTGTGGCTTTAATTTGACCTGTCCAGATTTTTATCAGAAGCTGCCGCTGCTGCTCTGCCCCTACACTATCATCGCGGGTACAGTGGGGCCGCGTGGTAGTTGGAGTCCCTTTGGCGATGAGATCAATGACGGTATTGTGGCGCTGAGTGAGACGCAACTGGGGCCGTGCGATCGCATACTGCAGCTGCCCGTTTGGCATACTTTTATGATGAATGACCCGGCAGTTCAAGATGCGGTGGTGCAGGCATTGACAACTGCGATTCCAGTGGTTGCTACTTCAGCTGAGGTGGCTGAGCCTGGGCTGCGAACCCCTCAATAGCTGTGTGTAGGGTGAGGAAAATGTGCTCTGAGCCAATTTGATTTAGCAACCCTGAGCGCTTGAGCTGTGCGTAGAGATCTTGCTTGACCCGTGCCATCGCGAAGGTAATGCTGCTGGTTCTCAGTTCCCGGCTAAACTCCTCCAGCGTGTCTAGAGCCGTGATATCGATTTCAGGAATCGCTTCGGTATCGAGCACAAACCAGGCTACTGGAATGGTTTCGGCCTCAATTGCCAGCCAGGCTCGGCGCTTGAAGTTCTCGACATTGGCAAAGCACAGCGGTGCATCGTAGCGGTACAGGACCAGGCCCGGAATGGTTGAAGTTTCGGGCCAGTCGTCGATATCGTGTAGCCCCGGCAGCCCTGGCACAGTGCCCAAGACAGCATCGTGGGGACGGGCGACTCGGGCAAACAGGTCGATCACCGACAGGCTGACTGCGATCGCAACTCCTACCAACAAGTCTGTCATCAAAACCCCAACGGTGGTGATTAGGGCCAGCCCCAGCTCGGTGCGACGGAATCGTTGTAGGCGCTGAAACTCAACCACATCGATCAGCTTGAGAGCAGCAAAAATCACGATGCCGCCCAGCGCTGCACCCGGAAACAGGGCTAGAACAGGCCGCAGAAACAGTAGCACCAGAATGACAACCCCCATCGCCACTCCCGAAAAGAGTTGGGTTTTGCTACCCAAAGAATCGCCGATCACGGTGCGACTGCCGCTGCTGCTGATCGGAAACCCCTGCATTAAACCATTGCTGAAGTTGGCGGCACCGAGAGCCAACAGCTCCTGATTGGCATCAATTTTGTACTGGTTGCGGGCGGCAAAGGCGCGTGCTGTTAGCACGTTATCGGAGTATCCTACGACGGCTATGCCCACAGCAGACCCTAGCAGCGGCAGCAGGTCTAAGCCTGCAAACTGAGGCAAGGCAAATTGGGGTAGACCTGCCGGGATGGGGCCGACTACGGCTACTCCCTGCTGATCTAACCGCAGAACGGCAACGGCTAGGGTTGCCAGCAGTACTGCCAACAACGGGCCAGGAGCCGTGGGAAAGCGACGCTGCACCACCAGCAGGAAGGTCAGCACCAGAGCGGCCAGCAGGAAGGTGGGCCAGTGCATCTGGTCAGTTTTCTGCAAAAACTCACCGACCTGACCTAGGACTGAATCGGCCTCAATATCGATGCCGCTGATTTTGCCCAGCTGACTGGCGATCATGATCAGCGCTACCCCGGCCATGTAGCCGATCAAAATCGGTTTGGAAAGCAGGTTGGCTAAAAAGCCTAAACGAGCCACATAGCCTACTAAGCAGACCAGCCCGACCAAAATAGCTAGGAGAGCTGCGATCGCACTGTAGCTTCCCCCCGCCGCCGCCAAAGGAGCCACTGCCGCCGCCGTCATCACCGCCGTTGTTGATTCTGGGCCGACCGAGAGCTGGGGCGACGAGCCCAGCAGCCCGTACACCACCATCGGCGGCAAAATTGCCCACAGCCCTGCTACCGGCCCGACCCCCGCTAGCTCTCCATAGGCCATACACTGGGGAATCAAGTAGGCGGCTACCGTTACGCCCGCTAGAATATCTCCTCGCAGCCAGGCTGGCTTGTAGTGCAGCAGCGGCCGCAGTCCCGGCATGAATCGAAAAATATTGGAATACGCGTTGATGACCTTCACCTCGCACCTCAATCAGGGTTAAGAAACGGTTAACCCCTTCATGTTTAGCTTACGCGGTCATCCCAGCCTTAATTGAAATGCTTAGAACATCGTTAACTGGTCACCCTGTCCTCTGCCTTCTCCTCTTTGCCCTCTTCTACCCTCCCTAAGGCCTCATTACCTGAGTAATCGCCTGAACCAACATACGAGGCTCAATTGGCTTAGCCAAGTGCCTCTGAAATCCGGCAGCGAGGGCCTGCTGTTGATCAGACAGGCGGGCATGGGCAGTTAGTGCGATCGCAGGGATCTGGGCCTGGGGGTCGCTCATTTGAGTTCTCAGTTTGTGCATCAGGGTGTAGCCGTCCATATCGGGCATGCTGATATCGCACAGGAGCACAGCGGGAGTTTCAGAATTAAGAATCTCTAGCGCTTCAATGGCTGAAGCAGCAGCAGTTACCTGGGCTCCTTCTGTTCGCAGTAGGCAGCTCAGAAAAGCTAGGGTATCGGCATCATCATCTACGACTAGCACCTGCACGCCCTCTAAAGAGGTTGTAGCCGGAGTGACGGTGCTGGGGCGGCTGGGTTGGGCAGGAGACTGTCCCAGCTGTAGCGGCAGCCTGACCGTGAAAGTAGATCCCTGGTTGCGCCCTGGGCTGTCTGCCTGAATTGCGCCCTGGTGCTGCTCGACCAGATGGCGAACAATGGCTAGGCCCAGGCCGAGGCCACCGTGACTACGGGTGGTGGTGCTGTCGGCCTGGCGGAAGCGCTCGAAGACGTAGGGTAAGAACTCAGGTTCGATGCCGATGCCGGTGTCGATCACCTGAACCTGCGCCCACTGCTGGGGGGTCTGGTCGGCCTCTGAATCTGCAGCCGCTTCAACAGCTGACACATGAACCTCAATGCGGCCTTGCTCAGGCGTAAACTTGACGGCGTTGGTCAGCAGATTCCAGATCACCTGCTGCAGCCGCATGGCATCGCCCACCACTTCTAAGCCGCAATTGGGGTCGAATTGGAGCACCAGCGTGATCCCTTTCGCTTCAGCCAGGGAACGTACCGTGTCTAGAGCCGCATTGGCAACGGCAGCCAGATCGACTGGATGACGCTCTAGCTGGAGCTTACCCCGCACGATTTGCGAAACATCTAGAATATCTTCAATCAGTTTGGCTTGGGAATGAGCGTTGCGCTCAATGATCTCTAGGGCATTGGCCAGGGTGCTCTCATTGCACGGCCGCGATCTGATGAGGTGAGTCCAGCCCAGAATGGCGTTGAGCGGAGTTCGCAGTTCGTGGGACAAGATGGCAATAAACTCGTCCTTCATTCGGTTAGCGGCTTCGGCTTCTTCACGCGCCGCCTGCTCTCGAATGATGCGGGCATTGGCAGCTTCGGCCTGCTTGCGCTCGGTAATATCTTCAATCGTGCCTACATGGCCCAAAAACTTGCCCTGATCCGACAACATCCGAGCTGCCCGGATATGGCCCCAAAGAGGAGCCGCCGCTGGAGTGGACAGTCTAAATTCCAGCGAATACTCCTGCCCTCCCTGCAGATAGTCAGACCAGGTTGCTGCAGCCTCTGGCTGATCGTCTGCGTGAACTGCCTGGAGCCAATTTTGACAGGCTTCCTCGGCGAGGCCGCAGAGGGCCTGAAAGCGTGGGTTTGTGTAAACGCATCGGCCGCTCGTCTCGGTGACAAAGACGCCCACCGGAGAGCAAGTGCTGAGGGAGCGAAACCGCTCTTCACTCATCTGCAGCTCTGTGTTGATGGTTTCTAGCTGGGCGGTCTGCTGCTGTAGGGCTGCCGTTTGCTGCCGCAGAGCCTCGGTTTTTCTAAACAGCTCAATAAAAACCGCCACCTTAGATTTCAAAACGTTGGTGGCAATTGGCTTGATGAGATAATCGACGGCTCCCAGGGCATAGCCGCGAAACATAAATTGTTCGGTGGTGCTGAAGGCGGTGAGAAAAATAATCGGCGTTTCGCGCGATCGCTCTCGGCTGCGGATCAGTGAGGCTACCTCAAAGCCGTCCATATTGGGCATCTGCACGTCTAGCAGGATGACGGCAAAGTCTTGGTGGAGCAGGTGGCGGAGGGCGGCTTCTCCAGACATTGCCCGCACTAAATTTTGGCCCAAATCCTCCAGAATCGCTTCCAGCGCCAGCAGATTCTCCGGCTGATCGTCCACCAGCAGAATATTCACTTTCGACTCAGAGAGCATGAATCTACCTTCCTGCCGGACTACAGAGGTGAATCAGGTGGGCTGCAATATCAGATAGTGGCAGAACCTGATCGACAGAAACGGTTGCGATCGCAGCCCGAGGCAAAACAGGAGACTCTGCCGTTTCAGGGGACTGCACAATGGTAGCGCCTCCCCGCGCTTTGACGGCGGCCAGCCCCTGCACCCCGTCCTGATTGGCTCCAGTTAGCAATACGCCAATGAGCCGCTTACCGTAGGCATCGGCAGCCGATTCTAGCAGCACGTCAATTGAGGGACGGGCATAGGAAACAGGCTCATCCGTAGATAGGGAAAAGTACCCCGGCTCTACCAGCAGGTGGTAGTTAGCAGGGGCCATATAGACATGTCCGGGCAAAATTTGGGTTTTGTCTTCGACTTCGCCAACGGGTAACGGAGTGAACTGTTGCAAAAAGGCAGTCAAAGCTGTGTCAGATTCTTTGTGACGGTGCTGAACAATTGCGATCGCGGCTGGAAAATCCCTCGGTAAACTTCTTAGCACATTCTTAAGAGCTGATAATCCTCCCAGAGAAGTACCCACCGCCACCAGCTCAAAGGCCACTAATCGCGTCTCCGGTAAAGTTTCTCAGCCCTGACCAAAGGCTCATACTGGTGCTCGTAGGCAGTAAATCTCAAGGTTTCCTGCTTGCCCAGCCCTAAGATGCCGAATTTACAGAGGCTATTGTAAAACAGCTTGTGGACCTGGTTTTGCAGCCCCTGATTAAAATAGATCAACACATTGCGGCAGAGAATCACGTTGAACTCGTTAAAGGAGCCATCAGTGACCAGATTGTGCATCCCAAATACAATATGCTGCCGCAGAGTTGGTCGTAGAATAGCGCTGCCGTGGCTGGCCGTATAGTACTCAGAAAAGGAGCGACTACCCCCTGCCTTGAGATAAAGCTGGGTGTACTCCTGCATTTGGCTTTGAGGGTAGATCCCGTTGCGGGCGGCCTGCAGCACCTGCTCGTTGGTATCTGTGGCGTAGATGCGGCAGCGGTGGTAGATCCCTGCCTCCTGCAACAAGATTGCCATTGAATAGACCTCTTGCCCCGTCGAGCAGCCCGCATGCCAAATGCGAATGAAGGGATAGGTTCGCAAAATGGGCACTACCTGCTCTCGAAACGCAACATAGAAGCTAGGGTCGCGGAACATAGCGGTGGTGTTGACAGTTAGGCCCAACAGCAGCCGCTCTACACAGGCCCGATCCTGAAGCACACTTCTCTGCAGCTCCGAGATAGAAGATAGCCCCTCTGTTCGCAGAAAATTTCGGACCCGGCGCTTTAGCGAGGCAGCGGCATAGTTGCGAAAGTCATAGCCATAGAGCTGGTAAACTCGATCTACCAGCAGCCGCACTTCAACATCTTCTGGGCCTAACACCGACTTTTCTAACACCATAGGTGTGCGCATCAAAACTCAATGGCTCAGGCAGTCTTTAAACAGATCTGAAACGGAAAATACCGCTCAAACCCTTGCCAGGAAACAATTTCCAGCATGAACGACCGTTTCTATCTTGACAAGACAGGACCACAGCGCACCTCCCCCTGAAGCTGAGTTCGATGGGTAGATTTACTGATTAGTTGGCTCAGTCCTAAGTCGCAAAGCTCCATTAAGCAGCCCTAACGGTATAGCCAGAGGCGCAGCAGAGAGAGCAGCTGTTCGGTGTCTACGGGTTTGGGAATGTAGTCTGATGCGCCTGCTTCGATGCACTTTTCCCGATCGCCCTGCATGGCCTTGGCCGTGAGGGTGATAATTGGGAGCGACCGAAACCGCTCCTGCTGCCGGATGGCGCGGGTCGCTTCATAGCCGTCCATTCCCGGCATCATCACGTCCATTAGCACAAGATTGATATCGGGGTGGGCCTGCAGCATTTCTAGGCCTGCCTGACCATTCTCAGCAAACAGTATCTCCATGCTGTACTGCTCTAACAGACTTGTGAGGGCGAAGATGTTGCGCACGTCATCGTCTACAATCAGCACCCGTTTGCCAGCCAAAACGGGGTCGCTCTGGTGCAGACGCTCTAGAATCTGCTGCTTCGACTGCGGCAGGTTGGCCTGCACCCGGTGCAGGAACAGGGCTGTTTCATCGAGCAGCCGCTCGGGCGATCGCACATCTTTGACAATAATGGTCTCGGCTAGCCGTCGCAGCCGCGTCTCTTCTGCCTCAGTTAGCTCCTTACCGGTGTAGACCACAATCGGCAGGGTCGCCAGAAACGACGCTTGCTTGATCTTCTCGATCAGGTCAAACCCGCTCATATCGGGCAGGCCCAAGTCCAGCACCACGCAGTCAAAGGCCTGATTTTTGAGGGCCTCTAGGGCGGCAGCGCCGCTGCTAACGGCCTGGCTAACTACATCACCACCGCCAATCAGCTCAATAATGCTTTGGGCCTGCACAGGGTCATCTTCAATCACCAGCAGGTGCCTCACCTGGCGCTCAATAAAGCGCTTGATTTCGACTAGGGTGTGGGTCAGCACCTCCGGCGAAACTGGTTTTTGAATGTGGGCAATGGCTCCCATCTGAAATTCCCGCTGCTGCTGGTCGTCAACAGTCAGGATGTGGATGGGAATATGACGGGTGGCAACCTCTCGCTTGAGCTGATCTAGCACAGCCCATCCCTGCATGTCGGGCAGGTGCAGGTCGAGGGTAATCGCATCGGGGACAAACTGCTTGGCCAGCATCAGGCCGGTTTGCCCCTGGGAAGCAATCAAGACCTTAAAGCTCTGTCGCTGAGCCATTTCCATCAAGATTTGAGCAAAGTTGGTGTCGTCTTCAATGACCAGCAGCACTTGGTCACCCGGCTGCAGGTTGTCCCGGTCGTCTGCAATGTCGCTGGCCGGCAGCGGCAGCGATCGCACCAGGGGACCGACTTCGGCTTCGGGGGGCAGAGGGCGATATGGGAAGTGCTGAGTCACTACAACGGGGTTAGTCTCGCTAGACCCATCGGGGCTGCTCTCAAACTGCTCTGGCAAGATCAGCGTAAACGTACTGCCCTCGCCCAGTTCGCTGCTCAGCTCAATGCTGCCGCCCAACAGCCGGGCTAGCTCCAGGCTGATCGATAGCCCCAGCCCAGTGCCGCCATATTTGCGGCTGGTGGTGCCGTCAGCCTGCTGAAATGCCTCAAAAATGACCCGCTGCTTATCTTGGGGAATGCCAATGCCGGTGTCGTTGACAATAAAGGCCAACTGGTGATTCGGTGCTTGCCGAATATGGACCGCTACCCCCCCCTGGTCTGTAAACTTTAAAGCGTTAGACAGCAGATTCTTGAGGATTTGCTGCAGCCGTTTGGGGTCGGTGGAGAGGGTTGCTGGAAGAGGATCTTCTAGGGCAACATTAAAGCTCAATCCCTTGGTCAGCGCTACTTCCTGAAATGTGCGCTCCAGGTCGGTTTTAAGGGCAGCCAACGAGACGGCTTCGATTGAGACGGTCATCGTGCCCGACTCGATTTTAGCCAAATCGAGAATGTCGTTGATCAGCGAGAGCAGATCGTTGCCGGCAGAGTGGATGGTGCGACTATACTCCACCTGTTTACTGGTGAGGTTGCCCTCGCCGTTTTCACTCAGCAGTTTGGCTAGGATTAGCAGGCTGTTGAGCGGCGTTCGCAGCTCATGGGACATGTTGGCCAAAAACTCAGACTTGTATTTTGAGGATAGGGCTAGCTGGTGAGCCTGCTCTTCTAGTGCCTGGCGGGCTCGCTCGATCTCTTCGTTTTTGCGCTCAACCTGCTGCTTTTGCGACTCTAGCAGTTCTGCTTTTTCCTCTAACTCCTCATTGAGCTGCTGCAGCTCTTCGTTAGACTGCTGCAGTTCTTCCTGCTGCTGCTGTAGTAGGAGTTCGGACTCCTGCAGAGACTCGGTTCTCTCTTCCAGCAGTTGGTTGCTATGCATCAGCTCTCCCTGCTGATGGCGCAATTCCTCGGTCAGCGTTTGCGACTCTTTCAACAGCTCCTGGGTGCGTAGGTAGGCTGCGATCGCATTCATCATCACCCCAGTCAAGTCGCTAGCCTCTTGCAGAAGCGTCAGCTGCAGATCACTAAAACGATGGAAAGAGGCCAGCTCGACCACGCCCCTAACTTCAGTTTCAAACAGCAGCGGCAGCACCACAATATTGAGTGGTGGCGCTTCCCCTAAGCCTGAACTGATGCGAATATAGTCTCCCGGCACCTGCGTTAGCAAGATCCGCTGTTTTTCCAGAGCACACTGACCCACCAGCCCTTCCCCTGGCCGAAACTGGTTGGACAAGTGCTTACGCTCCTGATAGGCATAGCTGCCCAGCAGCTTCAGCAAAGGCGGAGTTTCATCGTCATCCATGACATAAAAAACCCCCTGTTGAGCCTCCACCAGCGGGGCCAGCTTAGTCAAAAAGACCTCTGCAACCGCCTCTAGATTGCGCTGTCCCTGCAACGTTTGAGAAAGCTCAGCTAGGTTTCCCTTCAGCCAGCGCTGCTCCTCATTCTTTTGAATGGTTTCCCGCAGGTTTGTCACCATCTGGTTGAAGCTGCGGGTCAACACGCCCGATTCATCCAGTGAGGCGTTGACCGGCAGGCTTGCCGTTAGGTCACCCTCAGCAATGCGTTCGGCGGTATCGGACAGCTGGTGCAGCGGGCGAGCAATGTTGCGCGAGAGCCAAAGCCCTACCAGCGACAGAATGATAAAAGAAGCCGGAATGCCGTAGGTAATTGTATTTAGCGTTTGCTGAGCTGCCATCTGAGACCGCTCGGAACGCTGCGCTAGAAGCTCTCGCTCAGCGGTGCGAATCTCATCAATAAGAGCCCGAATCTCCTCCATGAGCCGCTGCCCTTCGCCCGTCCGCGTAAACTGCTGGGCAGCCTCAAAGCCCTGGCTGTCGAAGAGCTGAATACCTTGCTGTAGGCGAGACAGACGAGCCTCAATAGTTGCGGTAAGCTCTACCATTTGAGCTTGTGCATCAGGGTTATCTATGAGCAGCTGCTGCAGCCGCTGCAGCCGCTCATCAGTGGTTCGCAGGGCATCGTTATAAGGATTTAAATAGATTGGTTGCCCGGAAATCAGGTAGCCCCGCTGCCCACTCTCTGCACTGGCAACCGCCGCTTCCAGCGCATTTAGGTGCCGTAGTGTTTCGTAGGTTTCGCGCTCGTCGATAGAGTTGGTAATCAGACTGCTGGTGGTTCGGTAAGAGGCAATCCCAATGGCGGATAACAGCAGCAGTCCTAGGGCAAAACTGCCGCCGATGCGGGAGCCAATTTTGAAGCGGTCTAACATGCAGGGTGTGAGGGTTAAATCAGCCGATGACCAAGTGACAAACGCTGAGTGGGCTTGCAAAGCCGAGTATGCAATGCTAATACCTCTGGAGACTTTTCGCCTCCTCCCTGGACAAGACTATTCCCCCTGAAAGCTTTGTTTTTGGCCGCTTTAGGTGCTATTTCTAGCATCAAATTTGCTGTTAGGTTCAGGTGAATTCTGGATTGCAGCAAAAGTCAGCGGCCTTGATGAGGCAGCCTCTACTGATAAATATTGGCTGCTTTCATCATGTGATAGGTGATTAGCAGCTGGGTTAGGGCCAGAGGGTAGCTCTGCAAAGTTTCCCCGGTAGTGCCTACGACCTTACCGATGTTGCGGTTGCCCTCTAAACTACAAAACTTACCGAGGTAGGGAATTTCGTTGCACAGCATTCGTTCTAGCTCCTGTACCTGCTCCTCAGTGGCGTGTCCGTCAATTTCTAAGACATCTACAGGTTTGCCCATATCCCGGTCTAGCTCTAGGCGAATAGCGTCGCCCAAATGGCTTCCCTCGCCACCCAAAATGTGGGTAAAGTCGGGATGTGGGATGGTAGGCCGCAGCACTAGCTGAGCATTGAGCAGTAGGTCATCGTTGCTGCCGTTGTCGCTCGAAGGGTAGAAGGAAATGACGGCATCGGCCCACTGGCGCTGAGGCCGAATGAAAGCTTCTGAATCTTCTTCCCGTGCCCGAATTTGCTCCATAACCTGCTCTTCGGTGTAGCCTCGCTTGCGAGTGTCGCGCTTGATCTTCCAGGTGTGGCGTAGCTCTTCGGGTGGTGCTAGATAAACCTTAACGTCGTAGGCATCTCGAGAGCCCCGGGTAGAGTAGCCCAAAAGCCCTTCAACAATGACAAAACGCTTGGGCTTGATGTATTCTGGCGCGTCAAAACAGCCAGAGCTGTGGTTGTAGATGGGCTTGAGAATGGGCTGCCCTGTGCGCAATAGGCCGAGATGCTGCTGAATAATATCGAGGTAGTTGCAGTCGGGATGTAGGGCTGAAATGCCCATTTCCTTACGCTGTTGGCGGTCAAACTTGTGGTAGTCGTCTGTACAAATGGTGGTGACTTCATCTTCACCGAGGATTTGAGCGATGCCGCGGGTGAGGGTAGTTTTTCCAGCGGCACTGTCCCCCACGATACCAAGGACGATTGGACGACTAGCCATGTCTCCCTCCAGGTCTTTTTTTAAAGTTCGAGTCTCATCATTGTAGGGATCAACGGAACTCTGGCTCAAGCAATTGTGACTTCAGTATTTGTGGCTCAAGCCATTGTGAGCCGGCTTAAAATGACTGAGTGGGGAAAATGAGGCAGTCAATTTTAGGACTGGCTGCCTGAGTGAACGGCCTCCACCAAAGCTGCTATGTCATTACCGTCGAGCTTGTCAGATTCTGTCGTCTTACCCCATTGCCCCGAACTCCTTGCTCCGGCCGGCAACTGGGACTGCGCTAAAGCTGCCGTCGAAAACGGAGCTGATGCAATTTATTTTGGGTTGGATCGCTTCAATGCCCGAATGCGGGCCGAGAACTTTACAGAAGCCGACTTGCCTGCCTTGATGGCCTTTCTGCATAGTCGGGGCGTTAAAGGCTATGTCACGCTCAATACGCTGGTTTTTCCCCATGAGCTGAGGGAGGCCGAGCAGTATCTTCGGACTATGATTGCGGCGGGTGTGGATGCGGTCATTGTGCAAGATGTGGGAATTTGCCAGCTGATTCGCCACCTGTCTCCTGACTTTCCTATCCATGCTTCGACGCAAATGACTGTCACCAGCGCAGCTGGAGTGGCCTTTGCCCGCGATTTGGGCTGTCAGCTAGTGGTGCTGGCGCGTGAGTGCTCGCTTAAGGAAATTAACAAGATTCAGGCCCAACTGGCCGATCAAGAGATTGCGCTGCCGCTGGAGGTATTCGTGCATGGGGCACTCTGCGTGGCCTACTCTGGGCAGTGCCTTACGAGTGAAGCGCTGGGAGGGCGCTCGGCCAACCGGGGTGAGTGCGCCCAGGCCTGCCGCATGACCTACGACCTGATCGCTGATGGTGAGTCGGTGGAACTCGGCGATCGCAAATACCTCCTCAGCCCTCAAGATCTCTCAGGGCTGGAGGTGTTGCCGGAGCTGGTTCAAACTGGGGTGAGCTGTCTCAAGATTGAGGGTCGGCTGAAAACGCCTGAATATGTTGCCAACGTCACTCGCGTTTATCGGCAGGCCCTTGATCGGGTAACGGCCGCCGCGCCGTCAGTTCAAAGTCCAGCGTCTGCCGCCCCTAAGGATGTCTTGAATCGTGGTGCAGAACCCTATAGACCTTCCCCAGAGGAGCGCTACCAGCTGGAGATGGCGTTTTCTCGCGGCATTTCTACGGGCTGGTTTGAAGGGATTGACAACCAGGCGCTGGTGCATGCCCGCTTTGGTAAAAAGCGAGGTGTTTATCTAGGCGAAGTTACCCGCGTTTCTAGCCAGGGGGTGTCCCTGCGCTTAGCCGCCCCGGTCAAGCCGGGAGATGGCGTTGTTTTTGACAACGGTCATCCTGCTGCTGGGGAGGAGGGCGGCAGGGTCTACCAGGTTGAGCAGCGAGGCCAGGAGAGCCTGCTTAGTTTTGGCCGCCACGATCTAAATTTAAGCCGCATTCGCACCGGCGATCGGGTTTGGAAAACGAGCGATCCTCAGCTGGATCGGGAACTGCGCCAGACTTTTGCCGGAGAGGAGCCTAAGTTTCAGCGGCCCATTTACATTGAGGTGCAGGGCAGTGCCGGGGAGGTGATGGTTGCGATCGCACGCGATTCCCTCGGCCATATCGCTCAAGCCACGTCAGCCATCCCTCTAGTAGCCGCCCATAATCAGCCCCTTACCACGGAGCGCTTGACCCAACAGTTGGGCCGTCTAGGCCGCACCCCCTTCCGGTTAGAGGCTCTGGAGAATCGCCTGGACGGTGACCTGATGCTGCCGGTGAGCGAACTCAATCGGCTGCGGCGGCAGCTAGTGGAGCAGCTGGAAGAGTTGCGATCGCAACCGCCTCGCTGGCAGCTCAATGGTGAGGCTACTCTTCAGCAGGTGTTGCCCAAAGTAACCCTACCAGCCACTTCTCAGCAGCCGGCATTGTTGGCGCTGGTGCGGAGCCGTTCTCAGCTAGAGGCCGCACTCAGGTCTGGGGTTGAAACGATCTACTGCGAATTTGAGAATCCAGCTATCTACCGCGACACGGTGCAGTGGTTTCGGGCCAACCAAGTGTCGCAGCAGCAGACGGTGTGGGTAGCGCCGCCCCGCATTACCAAGCCGCTAGAGCAGTACATACTCGATCAGGTGCGTCGCTCTGAGGCCGATGGCTACCTGATCCGCAACTATGATCAGCTCAAGAATTTTTCCGGGGAGCGCTGTGTAGGCGACTTTTCCCTCAACGTAGCCAATGCCCTGACTGCCGATTACTTCAAGCGCCGCTATGGGCTGGAGCGCCTCACCGCCTCCTACGACCTCAATGTGGATCAGCTAGAGGCGCTGTTGCGATCGCTGCCCGGCGGCTGGCTAGAAATTACGCTGCACCAGCACATGCCTATGTTCCACATGGAGCACTGCGTTTTCTGCGCCTTTCTCTCGGAGGGCAAAGACTTCCGCGACTGCGGCCGCCCTTGCGAGCAGCACGAGGTGAAGCTGCGCGATCGCATCGGCACCGAGCACATTCTGCAGGCCGATGCGGGCTGCCGCAACACAGTTTTTAACGGGGTAGCTCAAACTGGTGCAGAGTACACCCAGCGGTTGATTGAGGTGGGTGCAACTCACTTCCGCATCGAGTTTCTCAATGAAACGCCTCAGCAGGTGACGCAAACCCTGGATCGCTACCGGCAGCTGCTCAGCGGCAACATCAGCGGGGCGCAGCTCTGGCGGGCGCTGAAGCTGCAAAGCAAGCTCGGCGTTACACGCGGCCCCCTAGATTCCAAGCAAGCCTGGTAATACCGGCTTCCAAAGTTGCAGGCTACAGTTAACCCCACTGGTAGGGGCGCAGGGGTCTGCGCCCGCCCAAGGTAATCTGTGGGATCAGTAGAGAGAATTGATACACGAGGATCAACCCGGCTTAGATTCCTGCCAGACGAACTTGCCTTCTTTCCACAGGGCCACCAAGCCACCGATGACGTACTTGGTCAACACTTCGCCAAACAGTAGGGCAATGATTTCTCCTGTAGAGAGCACTCCGCCAAAGGCCACTAGGGTAAACAGCAGCGTATCAAGCGGCACCGACACGGCATTGCTGCCCGCTACCCGAATCAGCCAGGGATAGCGAATTAGCCTCTGGTACACCTCAGTATCGGCAGTCTCGGCCAGCATAATCGCCAAGAAACTGGCCAAAATGATGCGCAGCGGCACCGCCAGCAGGGCACTCATAAAGACGTTGGCTAGGGCTGCGATCGCAATCGTGCCGTAGACCCAGCGCCGTCCACCAACATGTAGCCGATCCCGTTGGGTAAAGGTAACGCCGAAAACAAACGTCCCCACTGCCACTTGGCCAAAAACCGGCAGGGGAATGAACCAGGCGGCCGTATAGTTAGCCCCCAGCGTTGCCAGAATGTAGATCGTTGCGTTAATCAGATGTCTTCTCTTCATCGGCTCTTCCACTCAAAAATAAAGGAGCCTCAAAGAACGAGGCTCCTGACAATCAGTTGAAGGTTAACCCTTAGGGTTTGAAATAGTTACGCACTGACACATGCACACTTTTCACCTTATTAGACCACTAGGAAGCCGTACTCAGTACCTTAGCTTCTGCCACCTCAGGATTAGCTTCCGGGGTGTCGGCCTCTGAGGGTGGTACCACCTGCCAGAACTTCGGCAGATACGCCTCCCAATTTGCCAGAATGTGAGCCGCTTTAGGACTGCCCGTGCGCTCTGCATGGGCAACAATTAGCTCCTTCAGCTGCTGCTCACCCGCAGCAGAGATCACCCGCTGCACCTTGACGATCTCTGGGTTCACCTTAGTGGGGAAAGAGCCATCTTCATCCAGGAAGTAGGCCAGTCCACCCGTCATTCCGGCTCCCACGTTGCGCCCCACCCGGCCCAACACCACGATGATGCCGCCGGTCATATATTCGCAGCAGTGGTCGCCTGCCCCTTCAATTACGGCTTGGGCTCTGGAGTTGCGCACTGCAAAGCGCTCTCCGGCTTGGCCCAGAGCAAAGAGGGTACCGCCCGTTGCCCCATAGAGACAGGTGTTGCCAATAATGACATTCTCGGAAGGGTCATAGGTAATGCCAACCGGCGGCTTCACAATCAGCTCCCCACCATGCAGACCTTTGCCCACATAGTCGTTCGCCTCGCCTATTAGGGTCAGGGTCATGCCTGGTAGGTTAAAGGCCCCAAAGCTCTGCCCTACACTGCCCTCAAAGGTTAGGTTGAGCTGCCCTTCAAAGCCAGTATTGCCGTACTGCTTGGCGATCACCCCAGCAATGCGGGCTCCCACCGTCCGATCTGTGTTGATTACGGTCACGGTTTTCTCTGCCGTGCCCTGGGTTTGAATCGCCTGCTGAATAGTCGGGTCGGCTAAGAGTTCATCGTCAAGCACGCGGCCGTTGTCGTGGACAGGGCCGTGCTCTAGCCAGCTCCGGTCTTCCCGCACATCGGGCAGGTGGATCAGCGTATCTAGCACCAGGGATTGGGTTTTAGCCAGCGTTAGGTCTTGGCGGGTTGTGAGCAGGTCAGTGCGGCCCACGATCTCCGGCAGAGAGCGGTAGCCCAGATGGGCCAAGAGCGATCGCACCTCTTCTGCAATAAAGGAGAAGAAGTTGACCACATGCTCTGGAATGCCGGTAAAGCGCTTACGCAGCTCCTCTCGCTGAGTCGCTACGCCGACCGGACAGTTGTTGGTATGGCAGACCCGAGCCATGATGCAGCCTTCAGCAATCATGGCGATCGAGCCAAAGCCAAACTCTTCTGCCCCCATCAGGGCACCCATGATCACATCCCAACCTGTTTTGAGGCCGCCATCAACCCGCAGCACCACGCGATCGCGCAGCTGGTTGTCTAGCAATACCTTTTGTACCTCGGTCAGGCCCAGTTCCCAGGGCACCCCGGCGTGCTTGATCGAGCTGAGCGGCGAAGCCCCGGTACCGCCATCGTGACCCGACACCTGAATGATGTCGGCATTCGCCTTGGCTACCCCGGCGGCCACAGTGCCAATGCCCACCTCCGATACCAGCTTCACCGAAACTCCTGCTGCTGGGTTGATCTGGTGCAGGTCGTAGATTAGCTGAGCCAAATCCTCAATCGAGTAAATATCGTGGTGAGGTGGCGGCGAAATCAGAGTTACGCCTGGCTTGGAGCGCCGCAGTAGGGCAATGTAAGGGCTCACCTTCTTGCCCGGCAGCTGACCCCCCTCACCGGGCTTGGCTCCCTGGGCCAGCTTGATCTCCAGCTGCTGAGCGCTCATCAGGTACTCGGGCGTGACGCCAAAGCGGCCCGAAGCTACCTGCTTAATGGCAGAGCTGGCGGTATCGCCATTTTTTAGGCCTTTCAGGTGGGGGAAGGTGGGTGACGTGCCCTCGCTATCTACGTCTGTCAGCGCCTTAAAGCGGATCGGATCTTCGCCCCCCTCACCCGAGTTGGACTTGCCGCCAATCCGGTTCATGGCAATGGCCAGCACCTCATGGGCCTCCCGTGACAGTGCCCCTAGCGACATGCCGCCCGTGCAGAACCGCCGCATGATGCTCTCCACCGACTCCACTTCTTCTAGGGGAATAGAGTTGCGATCGCTCTTAAAGTCAAGCAGGTCCCGCAGTGCTGTGGGCGGGCGGTTAGCCAGCTGCGCCTTGTAAAGCGCATAGTGATCATGCTGCTTGGTCGTCAGCGCCTTGTGCAGCAGCTTAGTCATGGCCGGATTGTTCATGTGGTACTCGCCGCTGGGCCGAGACTGCACAAAGCCCATGTTCTCCAGGCGTTTGCCGGTCAGCTCTGGAAACGCCTTTTGATGGAAGGTTATGGTTTCCTGAGCCAGCTCAGCCACAGTTAGGCCACCCAAGCGTGAGGTGGTACCTCTAAAGGCCAAGTTCAGCAGGTCAGGGCCGATGCCAATGGCCTCGAAGATCTGCGCTCCCTGGTAGCTAGAGAGCAGGGAAATGCCCATCTTAGAGAGAATTTTCAGCAGACCAGCTTCGATCGCTTTACGGAAGTTGTCCTGGGCTCCATTCAAGGTAGAAACCGGCAGCTTGCCCGTTTCCATCAGCTTCTGGGTCTTAGCGTCAGCCCACCAGTGCCGCACCGACTCCAGCGCTAGGTAAGGGCAAACAGCGCTCGCCCCATAACCCACCAGACAAGCAAAATGATGGGTGCTCCAGCACTGTGCGGTATCAACTATCAGCGAGGCCCGCATCCGTAGCCCTTGCTGAATCAAGTGGTGGTGTACCGCTCCGACGGCCAGCAGAGGCGGAATGTAGGTGGTTTCAGTGTCCAGACCACCCACTGGAGTAGAGGTGCGATCGCTCAAAATTAGAATTACTTTGCCAGCCCGTACTGCTGCTGCGGCCTGTTCACAGAGGGCGCGCACAGCTTGCTCCAGCCCAGCAGGCCCGGCAGTAATGCGGTACAGCGTAGGCAGGGTTTCTGTAGCAAACTCCGAGTCGCGGATTAGCTGCAGCTCCGGCTCATTCAGCACTGGGCTCTCCAGCTTGAGCAAATGGGCATACTCAGGCTGCTCCTGCAGCAGATTGCCCCGTGCTCCCAACTGTGTTGTCAGAGACATCACCAGCCGCTCTCGCAGTGGGTCAATAGCCGGGTTGGTAACCTGGGCAAAGCGCTGCTTGAAGTAGTTGTAGAGCAAATGGGGCTTGTTAGAGAGCACTGCTAGGGGAATGTCGTCGCCCATGCAGTAGGTCGGCTCTTTTGCCAGCGCCGCCATATCCTGAATGATCATGTCCAGGTCTTCAGCGGTGTAGCCAAAAGCAGACTGTCGCTGCAGCAGTTCCTCGGAAGAGAACTGCTTAGCCTCCTCAAAGAGCTGCGGAACCAAGGTCTCCCGGTGCTGCCGCAGCCACTCTCCATAAGGCCGCTGGCGAGCAATGCGCTCCTTCAGAGTCCAGTTTTTCAGAACTTCATGGGTGCCCAGATCGACCGCAATCATTTGCCCAGGCCCGAGGCGGCCTTTCTCCACAACATTGGCTGCTTCGATCTCAACGACGCCTGCCTCCGAAGACACGATCACATAATCGTCTTGGGTAATCACGTAGCGAGCTGGGCGCAGTCCATTTCGATCTAGGGTCGCACCCACCTGCTTGCCGTCGCTAAAGACAATCAGTGCTGGGCCGTCCCAGGCTTCCTGTAGACCGCTGTAATATTCGTAAAAGTCTACGATTTCGGGATACTGCGCTAGATCGGGCTGATTGTTATAGGCCTCGGGCACCATGATCATCAGCGCCTCTTGAGGCTTGCGGCCAGAGCGCACCAGCAGCTCCATTACGTTGTCTAAATTGGCGGAGTCGCTATTTTCAGCGTTGACAATGGGCTTAAGCAGTTCAACGCGATCGCCCCAGACCTCATGCTGCAATTCTGGCTGGCGGGCCATCATCCAGTTAATGTTGCCAACCAGCGTATTGATCTCACCGTTGTGCCCGATCAGCCGCATAGGGTGGGCTAGAGGCCATTTGGGCATGGTGTTGGTGCTAAAGCGGCGATGGTAAACCGCAAAAGGGCTGATGTAGTCGGGATGTCTTAGGTCCTCATAAAAAGCGCCCAAGACCTCCGACCGCACCATGCCTTTGTAAACAATCGTTTGGCAAGAGAAGGAGCATACATAAAAATCTTTTAAGCCCCGGCAAAAATCGCTGTCTGGATCAACCTCGCCTGCCACTATTGCCGCAACCGCTTGTAATACCTGACGTCTAACCAGGTAAAGCTGTCGCTCCAGCTCGTCACCGCTCCAGCTTGTTGACCGAACCACAATTTGCTCAATCAGGGGCTGGTTCTGGCGAGCTAGCTGCCCTAAAACCTCAGATTTTACGGGAACCCGTCGCCAGCCTAGGGTTTGCAGACCTTCTGCGGTAACGACCCGCTCAAACTCTTGCCGCACTCTAGCCGCAGCGGCTTCGTGTAAGGGCAAAAAGACCATGCCGATGCCCGTTCGGTCTGGTTCCAGGGTAGGCTGCTGCCGACTGGCCACCCACTGGTTGAGGAGATTCCAGGGAATGGCTGTCATAATGCCAGCGCCGTCTCCAGAAACTTGGTCAGCGCAGCATCCACCCCGGTGCTCCATGCAGTCGAGCGCCTTTAGAGCCTTGGTCACTAGCTCATGGCTGGCCTGACCCTGCCGCTGAGCGATAAAGCCAACCCCACAGGCGTCGCGCTCCTCCACCAACCACTTTGGCCCCCACACCGATGGTTGAGAACCCTGTTGAGCATTTGACTGACGATTTTGATGTGCCGACGTTTTTCCCATGGAACAGCTCATTAATAAAAAGTGTTGACGGTGGGGTAGAGGTAAGGGCGACCCCTGACTCCAAGGCGTGAAACTCAATTCCCTACAAACAGAGCTTTACAAACAGACGTTTAAGCAGTTCCCCGCCGTTGTACGCTCACGCGAGCAGTCTACAGATCGAGAGCCTATAGACCGAGATGAGAATTTCAACAGCGTACTGACTCAACGATGCCTTGGGGCTAAGTGGGTCTATGAAGGCTTGATCAACAAATTGTAAGGATTGATGATTATACCCAATCATTCTTACCATTGGCGGTAGTGAATACGTCAAAATGAACGATCCACTCCCTGTTGGTAGCCTGTGCTCAAACAATCGAGATAGCCGCTGATAACGGTACCTGTTGGCGCTAAAGCAGCGCTATTAGGCTGAGAGCGCCTACCAGATTAAAAACTGGTCAGGCCGGGGAGCGCTTGCTGCTCCCTGCTAGGCATGATGGGGTGAGATAAGCAGGGAATCACTCCATCAGCTGCATAAGCTGTGCCAGAGGGGACTGTCTCTACACAAGCTTCAGCCAGCTAAGGCTAAAGCCTTAAGCGAAGCAGTCGCTGTGCTTGATTGCGGCAATAGGGCTATCTAACTATTCTAAATTGGCGTTTGGGGAGACTGCAGGTGAGACGTTTTAGGTTTAGACCTCTAGATGGGCTACATGGATGGGCTCAGGTTGGCCTTGGATCACTTGGTGCTATGGCAGCTTTAATGACGCTGCTGCCAGCGGGTGCTCAGGCTGATTCGTCAACTTTAGCGGGCTCGCTGCCCCTCAAACCCTCAGTAGAACTGCTGAGTCAGGCTCCTGCTGCGGCCAATCAACAGGGCAATCAGGTGGTTGTCAATGGACAGCCGCTGACATTGCCTTGGCGGCTGCGAGCGGGTCGTCTGGGTCTGGCGGACTTTGGCCTGCTGCAAGATTTTGGATTCGAACTACTCGATAGTGCTAGTCCGAGCACTCAGCCAGTGCGCTGGTTTTCAGATACGGTCGCGGCCCCCATCGTGCTCAATAGCTGGCTAGAGGGCGGCTATCGGTTCTTAGACATCACCGATTTGGCTCAGCGCTACGGCTGGCAGATTCAGCCCAGTGGCGCTAGTTTGCGAATCTCGGTGCCAGTGGTTCAGATTCAGGGAATCCGACGCAGTCGGCAAGATTGGGGCGATCGCATCGTAGTGGATCTGTCAGGCCCTGCGACTTGGGGCGTGCGAGAGAGCGAAGGGGAGTTTACCGTTATCTTGGATGCGCTTGGGGCGAACCCAGCTAACGTAAGTGCGATCGCAACCCAACCCGGCAACCTGCTCACCGCCCTACAAGTCACCCCGACCGCTAACAACACCCAAATTCGAGGCACGATCGACAGAACTGCCCGCCCTCGCGTCTCCACCCTAGCCGGCCCACCCCGTCTGGTGATTGACGTTCGCCGAGACGATCTGGCTCCACGCAATATTACCTGGGCCCCCGGCCTACGCTGGCAGCAGCAGTATCTGACTGTCAGCGGTCGCGCCTTTCCGGTTTACTGGCTAGAGGTCAATCCTCGCCAGGCCGGGCTGAGCCTGCGGCCCATCTGGACCGATCCTGTGACAGCGACCGGCACGGCTCCGCTGATCACAACTGCTCAGCGGTGGCAGGCGGCAGCCGCCATCAATGCAGGCTTTTTTAACCGCAACAACCAGTACCCCCTAGGAGCGATTCGTCGAGATGGCCAGTGGATCTCAGGCCCGATTCTGGGAAGGGGTGCGATCGCATGGGATACCGCTGGCAATGTTTTAATCGATCGCCTGGCGCTCAACCAGACCATCGCCACAGATCGGGGTCAGCAGTTCCCTCTACAGACCTTTAACAGTGGCTACGTAGGAGCGGGTATCGGCCTCTACACCCCCAGTTGGGGACCCACCTATACCTCCATTCTCGATAACGAGGTGCTAGTCACAGTCGTCAACGATCAGGTGGTCAGTCAACAGCCCACGGGCGCTTCTGGCAGCACCACTATAGCCATTCCAGCCAACGGCTATCTGCTGGCCGTGCGCGCCAATCCAACCGCTCTGACAGCCTTAGCCCCAGGCGTTCGCCTGTCACGTCAGGACCAAACCCTACCTGCTGATTTTGGCAACTATCCTCAGATTGTGGCAGGGGGACCCTTGCTAGTAAAAAATCGCACCATCGTCCTAAACGCCGCTGCTGAAGGCTTCAGCGAAAGTTTTGCTACCCAGTCCGCAGTCCGCAGTGCAATTGGCGTCACTGACCGGGGCACTCTGCTGCTCGTCACCCTGCACTTCAGCCCTGGGGGACGAGGCGCAACCCTACCTGAGATGGCGCAAGTTATGCAGCAGCTCGGTAGCGTTCACGCCCTCAACTTAGATGGCGGCAGTTCCTCCAGCCTCTACTTAGGAGGGCAACTGCTGAACCGCATTCCACGCACTGCTGCCCGGGTTCACAACGGTA
Source organism: Pseudanabaena sp. FACHB-2040 (assembly GCF_014696715.1). Taxonomy (NCBI): domain Bacteria; kingdom Bacillati; phylum Cyanobacteriota; class Cyanophyceae; order Pseudanabaenales; family Pseudanabaenaceae; genus Pseudanabaena; species Pseudanabaena sp. FACHB-2040. The sequence goes on along the minus strand of NZ_JACJQO010000019.1, from coordinate 451,750 downwards.
TCGGCATCTTTCTCCAGCCCTGAGGCTAACTTCTCGGCTTGAAAATAAAGGACTGTTGAACTCACCTCAGGTAAGGTGAAGAATTGGTTTAATTGGGCTCAAAGCAAGCTGCTTGACTGAATTCTCTCGAATCCGTTGCTAGACTGCGAAAGGAAATAGGCAGTCCCGCAGCTATCGGGTCTGTACACTCTGCAGCGGAACAAGCACTAAGTCTTAATAGTCAATATCGAATGCCTAGGCCAAAAAATCAGGCATGTTAGAACTGAATAGAAAGCTATTTCCTTGCCAAGTTGATCTTGCCATATGTAGGTTTTGGAGGAAGCGTTACCGTGCCTAAGACCGAAGAACTCATTCAATCAGCAGCTCTGTCCCTCGCCGCTCCAAAGTCGATGGACGTGGCTGAAACCGAGCTTAGACCTTGGGGTTCATACACTATCTTGGAAGAAGCTCGGGGCTACAAGATTAAGCGTATCGAGGTTAAACCGGGTCACCGCCTAAGCCTACAAATGCACCACCACCGCAGCGAGCACTGGATCGTTGTGTCCGGTACAGCTAAGGTTGTTTGTGGAGACAAAGAGATTCTGCTATCCACTAACCAGTCTACCTACGTGCCTCCCTGTACAGCCCACCGATTAGAGAACGTAGGCGTTATTCCCCTGATTCTGATCGAAGTTCAAAATGGCGAGTACCTTGGGGAAGACGACATTGTCCGTTTCCACGACGACTATTCCCGGGTAGAAAGTGCCTAGGGTTTACTAGGGGCGTTCAGCTGACCCCGGTAGGAACCTCTTTTACACCTTTAACTGCCAGATGCGGATAGTCCTGCATCTGGCAGTATGGTTTTAAGGCAAATAAAACCACGGTCTGCCAAGAGCCATTCCATGATTCAACTCAGCCAAGCTGCAATTAAAGAACTGAAACGACTCCAGACAAAACAGCTGTCTCTTCAGTCTGTTGTTCGTTTGAGCCTGCAACCAGGAACCTGCGCTGCCTGGTCCTATGCAATACACTTTGAGAATAAACCTCAAGCAGACGATACGCTTTTTGAGCAGGGAGATGTACGAATCGTCGTTGCCCACGATGCTCTATCTAAGCTAACTGGCCTCACCATCGACTACGCGGAAGACTTGATGGGAGGCAGTTTCCGCTTCGTTAACCCCAATGCTAGTCAAACCTGTGGTTGCGGCATTGCTTTCTCTACAGAGGCCGATCACCCAGCCTGACAGCCTATAAGGTCTGAAACTTAAGCGCCAAACGGCTCTCTAAGCAGCAGCTTCCTAAGCCGCAGAAATATTAAGACCGGGTTCTCAAAATTAAGAGCTTGACCCGGTTGACTGAAGTTTAATAAAAATGCTACCGTTAGAGCTTGTGGAAACTTTTAGCAACCACTACCCTACTCCCGGCTGTTAGCTTTAATAAATATGCCCACGATTCAACAACTCATTCGGAGTGAGCGCGAAAAAACCCAGAAGAAAACCAAGTCTCCGGCTCTGAAAAGCTGCCCTCAGCGTCGTGGTGTATGTACCCGTGTGTATACAACCACTCCTAAGAAGCCAAACTCTGCTTTGAGGAAGGTGGCTCGGGTACGCCTTACATCTGGCTTTGAGGTGACGGCTTACATCCCCGGTATTGGTCATAACTTGCAGGAACACTCCGTAGTGATGATTCGGGGCGGTCGTGTAAAGGATCTTCCTGGCGTCCGGTATCACATTATTCGCGGCACTTTAGACACTTCAGGCGTTAAGGATCGTCGTCAAGGACGCTCCAAGTACGGCGCGAAACGTCCTAAGAAAAGCTAGGTTGGGCCTTACTTGAGCTACCTGCTCTAAAAACTTGTTGCCTAAGGCTCTTCAGTCGGTCGCTTAGCTCCTCCTATCGCTTACTTGGCGATAGGTAAATATGTTAAGGGACTGACACCGTTAAGGTATTAACTCTAGCAATGGCAACGGTTTTAGAGTCAATTGGCCAATTGAAAGTCAACGCCAAGATATTCTTCTGCCAATTTCACAACAGTTTTAGAGAGAGACCATCATGACTCGCCGTTCCGTCGCCCAGAAGCGCACTGTCCCGTCCGATCCCGTTTACAACAGCCGCCTCGTTAGCATGATGTCGCGGCGAATCATGTACAGCGGTAAAAAGTCCGTCGCTAACCGCATTATCTATGATGCATTTAGCGTTATAGAAGAAAGGACGGGCGGCGACCCCCTAGAACTTTTTGAAAAGGCAGTTCGTAACGCGACTCCTCTGGTCGAGGTCAAGGCTCGCCGAGTGGGTGGTGCGACCTACCAAGTTCCTATGGAAGTTCGCTCTGACCGGGGCGTGGCCCTTGCGCTACGCTGGATAACCCAGTACTCTCGCCAGCGTGCAGGTAAGACTATGGCCATGCGGTTGGCAAACGAGCTTATGGATGCCGCTAACGACACTGGTGGTGCTGTCCGCAAGCGGGAAGAAACGCACCGGATGGCTGAAGCCAACAAGGCATTTGCCCACTATCGTTACTAAATCCATTGGCGGATTTGTTGGTGTTGAATTTCAGCGTATAGAATCTTAACAGATACAAAGATCCCATCCGCTAGCAGCCAGTACGAAGGAGGTCGCTGTGGCACGAAGTACTCCGATTGAGCGCGTCAGGAATATCGGGATTGCAGCTCACATCGATGCGGGGAAGACCACTACAACTGAAAGAATCCTGTTCTACTCAGGAGTTGTTCACAAAATCGGTGAGGTTCATGAAGGGACCGCTGTGACCGATTGGATGGAGCAGGAGCGTGAACGCGGCATCACCATCACGGCTGCTGCCATTACTACCAGCTGGCGCGATCATCAAATCAATATTATTGATACCCCTGGGCACGTTGACTTCACAATTGAAGTTGAGCGCTCAATGCGGGTGCTGGATGGGGTCATTGCTGTCTTTTGTTCTGTCGGAGGAGTTCAACCTCAGTCCGAGACAGTCTGGCGGCAAGCAGATCGGTACAAAGTACCGCGTATTGCCTTTGTCAATAAGATGGATCGAACGGGGGCCAACTTCTATAAGGTCTACAACCAGGTTCGCGATCGCATGAAGGCGAACGCAGTTCCCATTCAAATCCCTATTGGAGCCGAAGACCATTTCCAAGGGGTGATTGACCTGGTACATATGCGTGCCCGAATTTATCACGACGACTTAGGTCAAAACGTCGAAGACACCGAGATCCCCGAAGATATGCGGGAGCTGGCTGCTGAATACCGAGCCAAGTTAATTGAAGCAGTAGCCGAGACTGATGATGCGCTGATGGAAAAGTTCTTTGAAGGCGAAGAACTAACCGAGACTGAGATTATGTTAGCGCTTCGGAAAGGCACCGTCACAGGCACCATCGTACCGATGCTTTGCGGCTCTGCTTTCAAAAACAAAGGCGTGCAGCTGCTCCTAGATGCCGTTGTTGAGTACTTGCCAGCCCCCACGGAAGTGCCTCCTATCCAAGGCATTCTACCTAGTGGGGAGACAGCTGAGCGGCCTGCTGACGATGGTGAGCCGTTAGCAGGCTTGGCCTTCAAAATTATGGCTGATCCCTACGGCCGGCTGACCTTTATTCGGGTTTACTCAGGTATTCTGCAAAAGGGCAGCTACGTTTACAACGCAACCAAAGATAAGAAAGAGCGCATTTCTCGGCTGATTGTGTTGAAAGCCGACGATCGCATTGAAGTCGACGAACTTCGGGCTGGTGACCTAGGTGCTGCTATTGGCCTAAAAGACACCTTTACTGGAGATACAATCTGCGATCCGGCTCATCCTATTGTCCTAGAATCGCTCTTTGTTCCTGAGCCCGTCATCTCAGTGGCCGTTGAGCCTAAGACGAAGCAGGATATGGACAAGCTGTCCAAAGCCCTGCAGTCTCTGTCCGAGGAAGATCCAACTTTCCGGGTCAGCATTGACCCCGAAACTAATCAGACAGTGATTGCCGGTATGGGCGAACTTCACCTAGATATTCTCGTAGACCGTATGCTGCGAGAGTTTAAGGTAGAAGCTAACATCGGTGCTCCTCAAGTGGCCTACCGAGAGACAATCCGCAAGGCTGTTAAGGCTGAGGGCAAGTTTGTTCGGCAGAGCGGTGGCAAAGGGCAATATGGTCACGTAGTTGTCAAGGTTGAGCCGAACGAAGTCGGCACTGGCTTTGAGTTCGTGTCTAAAATTGTGGGCGGTACTATACCCAAAGAGTACATCTCCCCTGCCGAGCAAGGCATGAAAGAAGCCTGCGAATCTGGTATCCTAGCTGGGTACCCGGTGATTGACTTGAAGGTTACACTCGTTGATGGGTCTTATCATGAAGTAGATTCATCTGAGATGGCCTTTAAGATCGCAGGCTCCATGGCGATAAAAGAGGCTGTAATGAAAGCTTCTCCAGTTCTTTTGGAGCCTACGATGAAAGTTGAGGTCGAAGTTCCAGAAGAGTTTCTGGGAGATGTTATGGGGGACCTCAATTCCCGCCGCGGCCAAATTGAGGGCATGGGAGCGGAGAGCGGCTTAGCTAAAGTGACAGCAAATGTTCCTTTGGCCGAGATGTTTGGTTATGCCACTGACATCCGCTCAAAAACGCAGGGTCGAGGCATATTTTCGATGGAGTTTAGCCGCTATGATGAGGTTCCTCGCAATGTGGCTGAGTCTATCATCGCTAAAAACAAAGGGAACGCTTAGACAAATAAGGGATACGTAACGTAAATGGCACGCGAAAAGTTTGAACGGAACAAACCTCACGTAAACATCGGGACTATTGGTCACGTTGACCATGGCAAAACGACCCTGACAGCCGCTATTACCATGGCGCTGGCAGCAGCCGGTGGGGCTAAAGCTCGTAAATATGACGAGATTGATGCAGCCCCCGAAGAAAAAGCCCGGGGTATTACGATCAACACCGCCCACGTAGAATATCAGACCGAAGATCGCCACTACGCTCACGTAGATTGCCCCGGTCACGCTGACTACGTGAAAAACATGATCACTGGAGCAGCTCAGATGGATGGTGCCATTCTGGTAGTTTCTGCTGCTGATGGTCCCATGCCTCAGACGCGAGAGCACATTCTACTGGCCAAGCAGGTTGGCGTACCTAGCATTGTGGTCTTCCTCAACAAGCAAGACCAGGTCGATGACGATGAACTGCTTGAGTTGGTTGAGTTGGAAGTGCGGGAACTCCTGAGCTCCTACGATTTCCCTGGCGATGATATTCCTATTGTCCCTGGCTCTGCCCTAAAAGCAGTTGAAGCACTGACCACTACTCCTGCCCTCAAGCGAGGCGACAACGAGTGGGTCGATAAAATCCTGAAACTTATGGATGAAGTCGACGCTTATATTCCCACTCCTGAGCGAGACATCGATAAGCCTTTCCTAATGGCGGTTGAAGATGTCTTCTCCATCACTGGTCGGGGCACGGTTGCAACCGGTCGGATCGAGCGGGGCAAAGTTAAGGTTGGCGACACTGTTGAGCTGGTGGGCATTCGCGACACCCGCAACACAACCGTGACTGGCGTCGAGATGTTCCAGAAAATCCTGGACGAGGGTATGGCTGGAGACAACGTAGGCTTGCTCCTGCGGGGTGTTCAAAAAGCCGACATCGAGCGCGGTATGGTGCTGGCTAAGCCTGGCAGTATCACCCCACACACCCAGTTTGAGGCTGAGGTGTATGTGCTTAAGAAAGAGGAAGGAGGCCGTCACACGCCCTTCTTCCCTGGTTACAAGCCCCAGTTCTACGTGCGGACAACCGATGTGACGGGTACGATCACCACATTTACTGCAGACGACGGTACTGCTGCAGAAATGGTCATGCCTGGTGACCGTATCAAGATGACAGTTGAACTCATTAACCCAATTGCAATTGAGCAGGGAATGCGATTTGCAATTCGGGAAGGGGGTCGGACTGTAGGTGCTGGCGTTGTTGCCAAGATCCTCAAGTAACTTCTGAGCTAGAGATTTTAGAGGAGTGATTTCCGATTAGGTATCACTCCTCTTTGTCTCTGGACTTATGTTTGGCTCAGACATAACAGAACCTCGACAATTTCATGAATTAGAAGGAATCTTACATGGCAACTATTCAACAGCAAAAAATCCGCATTCGGCTAAAAGCTTTTGACCGCAGACTTCTTGACACCTCTTGCGAGAAAATTGTTGACACTGCGAATCGAACTAATGCGACAGCAGTTGGCCCAATTCCTCTGCCTACCAAGCGACGAATCTATTGTGTACTCCGCTCGCCTCACGTGGACAAAGACTCTCGAGAGCATTTTGAAAGCCGCACTCATCGCCGGATTATCGATATCTATCAGCCTTCGTCTAAAACGATCGACGCGCTGATGAAGCTTGACCTACCAGCAGGTGTTGATATCGAAGTCAAACTCTAACTTTGAGCTTATTTTTCTATACTGCACTGGGGTGAAAGTATCTTAGTGCAGTAATTCCTTTTAAAGAGAGTGCTTTGTTCGCCAAACAGTAGGTTTGTAGAGGGTCATTGGCTCAAAGGTGAACAGCACACCTATTGCCGATACGTTAAAATATCTTTCAGATTGTATATTAATGCTTAACCGGACCTCCTGGAGGACATCTCGGTTCTGAGCTTTTGAAACGCGAGACAATAATGACGTTCTCCTCATCCATAGGTGTTCGCGAGCTACCTCTCTTTCCTTTGCCTGAACTTGTTCTTTTTCCTGGACGGCACCTACCTCTCCATATCTTTGAGTTTCGATACCGCATTATGATGAACACCATTCTCCAGAGCGATCGCCGCTTTGGAGTGTTGATGTTGGATCCGGTAACGGGAGAGCCTGCTAAGGTAGGATGCTGTGCTGAGGTCTTACACTATCAGCGCCTGCCAGATGATCGCATGAAAATTTTGACGATGGGGCAGCAGCGCTTTCGAGTGCTAGATTATGTTCGCGAAAAGCCCTACCGAGTAGGGTTAGTAGAGTGGCTTGAAGATGATCCGGCAGAACGAGACCTTCATCCGCTGGCGTCTGAAGTCGATCAGCTTCTACGAGATGTTGTGCGGCTGTCGGCGAAACTGACTAGCCAAGACATCGAAATGCCTGAAAATGTCCCAGACATTCCCTTAGAGTTGTCTTACTGGGTTGCAAGCAACCTCTATGGTGTAGCCCATGAACAGCAGGCTTTGCTGGAGATGCAGGATACGGCAGGTCGCTTGGAGCGGGAAGCAGAGATTTTGACGTCTACCCGTAATCACTTAGCCGCTCGAACGGCCCTCAAGGATGTTTTAGAATAGCCAGTGCCAGTTTGTGAAGGCAGACGTTGAGGGCTAAGGGCCGAGAAATCACAAACTGCTGGCGCTAAGGGATTGTTAGTTGGTTGCTTTACTGCTGCAGAGCCGGATTCTTTGGCAAAGAGCTAGAGCTTGGGTTTGAGTTAAGATTCTATCTGGCCACTCCGCAGTTCTTCAAGAGGAAGAAACGTATAGCTGCCAAACGTTTTGAGGGTCTCGGTGCAGGTGGTCAGTTCGTTCAAGGCTGTCTGAGTGGCGTCAGTGGTAATGCCGGCCTCTAAGTCAACAAAAAATAGGTAATCTCCTAGCGACCGCTTAGTTGGGCGCGATTCAATGCGACTGAGGTTGATGGAGTATTTTGCAAAGATCTGGAGGGGCTTTAGGAGCGCTCCAGGAGCATTGACGGGTAGGCTGAAAGCAAGAAAGGTATGGCCTCCAGATTTGGCTGGCGTAAGCCCTAGCACCCAAAACTTGGTGCAGTTGTCGGCATAGTCATTGAGGCCTTCGGCTAGTATGGGCAGCTGATAAAGCTCAGCGGCTCGCTCTGAGGAAATTGCAGCGGCGTTTGGGTTTTCTCTCAAATGCTGAAGGGCTTCTGTCGTTGAACTGGCAGGCACCAATTTGGCTTGTGGAACATTTTTTTCAATCCACTGTTGGCATTGGGCAAGAGCCTGGGGGTGAGAGTAGACCAGATCAACTGCTGAAATATCTTGGGCCTGGGAGACAAAGACGTGGGCAATGGGTAGGACTAAGGCATGTTGAATTCGTAGGTGATCTAGCTGCCATAGGGTATCAAGTGTGACAGTGACTCCCCCTTCAATAGAATTTTCTACTGGAACAATTGACAGGACTGTTTCCCCGGTTGCGGTTGCCTTGATGGCTTGAAAGATGCTGGGGTACGCTTGCAGGGTGACGGACTTACTAGTTTTTCGCTGGAGCCAGGTGCAGTAAGCTACTGCTGCCGTTTCTGTATAAGTACCTCGAGGCCCTAGATAGGCAAGAGATAGAGTCATAAAAAAGAGCGTGAGAAAACAGCAAACTTATTAATTGTAAATTTTCCAAAGATTAAGTAATCCTTACAGATATTATTCGAAATCAGGGTTAGCAGTTGCGCTCAGTCTCATAACAACTTTAGGCTAAGGGACGGTCAACCCCAATTTCTGAAGATTTCCTCATGTATTGTTACGCTTAAATTAAGCAGTTGCAGGCAGCCCTCGCAAACTCTTGGCCCCTAAAGTCACCATGCCCATTCGATTTAGTGCCTCTCAATCAGTAATAATTCCAGTACATGATCAGCCCCTGCCGATTCAGCACTACCTTAAGCAGCCACAACGCTTGGTGAAGGCTTTGATCGATCCGAGTCGGATGCAGATTCTAGATTTGGAGCTGTTTCGTCTCAGTATGCGCTCTTTTGATTTTATGACGGTGCATATTCAGCCTGTCGTGGATTTGAAGGTATGGAATGGACCTCAAGGAGGGCTCTGCTTGAAGTCTCTGAAGTGTCAGATCTGCAGCAATGAGGACATCAATCGGCGATTCCACTTGTCTCTTGATGGGTTTCTAGCGCCAACTACCCACTGTGGTGAAACTCGGTTAGAAGGCACGGCGCGCTTGGTAGTTGACGTGGATTTACCCCCGGCTCTATGGTTAACGCCGCGTACACTTCTAGAAACTACTGGCAACGGGTTGCTCAAGAGTGTTTTGTTAACCATAAAGCAGCGGCTGTCTCGGCAACTCTTGGTTGACTACTATGCCTGGGTCAAGAGCCAGGAGGAAAAATCTTCTACGGTGATCTCACGAACGGCTATGGGTTCTTCCCATGTCTAGGTGAAGCTGTTTGAGGCTACTTCCTCGTGCTAGCAACGCTATCGTGATGGCAGGGGCACCTCTAGCTGAAACCTAACCTTCTTTGCATCGCGTGTCGGGCTGAGTTGAAAAGCTACGAGACAGGGTAATTTTGAAGAACTTCATCATTGCTGCGATCTGGGCTTTGCTGTGATCTGAGCTTAAAGTCTAAATTTTAGAATTTCTTACTGTTTTCCCCTGTCCCTTAAAGAATACTTAAACCTGCCGAGGCTAGACTTTACTTTATTCCACTTGCTTTTTAGGCGAGTGCCTCCTATGCTCGATTCGGGCTGTTAGGGGAGCATCTGGTATAAGCGGAGCAAGGGGTCTGAACTGCTGCCGGAGCTTTGGAAAACTCGTGTTGGGTAAAGGACAAATATCACAAATGCCAAAGAAATGGGGCAAATTCTTAGTTGGCATTGGCATTGGGGGGCTGCTGCTGGGGGCTGCGACTCCCTTTGCGGAGATTTTTCAAGGGGGAGTAGGTAAACCACAGGGCCTTAACTCGGCGCTTATGGAATTTACGGCGTCTCCAGGCGTGGAAGCATTTCCATCTTCTGTTTCTAACGAGCGGGCCTGCCGAACTCAAAGCCTTTTGGAGGGGCAACAACCTCCTACCAGCTCTAGTTTACCTACGGCTGTTCCAGTAATGGGTTTAGGGTCGCTGCAGGCACTGGTTCGTCTTGGGGCTAACCAGATTGAGGGATTGCAATGGCCCCAAATTGATGAGCAGGCTCGGTTGGCTCGGGTACCGATTGTGATGTACCACGATGTACTAGCTGAAAAAGAGGTTTCCTTTGATGTCACGCCGGAGCAGCTAGAAAATCACCTCAAGGCAATTCAGGCGCAGGGATTAACGCCCGTTAGCTTAGATCAAGTGGTGCAACATCTGCGTACAGGACTACCGCTGCCTGAAAAGCCGATTTTACTCACCTTTGATGATGGCTATGTGGGCCATTTTGAGCAGGCTTACCCGCTCCTAAAGCAGTACCAGATGCCAGCAGTGTTCTCGGTTTTCCCCGGCAAGTTGAATGGGGAAATCGTGGGTCGTTCTACGGTTACTTGGGAGCAACTGAAGGAGATGGCTGCTGATCCGCTGATAACGATCGCATCTCATAGCGTAACCCACCCGCCCAATTTGACCCAGCTGTCGGATGAGGATCTGTGGCGAGAGGTGGCAGATTCAAAGGCGCAGCTAGAGGCGCAGCTTGGTATGCCAATTAAGTACTTTACCTACCCTGCTGGACACTACGACGAGCGGGTAACGGCAGCGGTCTCCCAGGCTGGTTACCTGGCTGCTCTCACCATGCGTGAGGAGAATGAACAGTTTGCTGGAGCTTCTGAATCTCTGCTGACCATTGAGCGGTTTGGGCAATCTAATTTGGAGCAGTTGCTAGACCAGGCTTGGGGCGGAGCTTCACGCCCTCAGCGCCTTGCCGCAGGAACTTTTGACTTTTCTGCCCCAATTGAGGCCAGTGAGATTGTTCAAGAGGACAATACTTTGGTGCTGATTACAGGAGGACACCCTGTTACAGTTCATGCTGATAGCCGTTATCAAGTGCCTGAGATCGTGGCTAAGACGAATGCGATCGCAGCTGTAGACGGGGGCTTCTTCTCTCTCAAATACCTAGACTCTAACGTCATGATTGGCCCGGTACTGAGCCAGAGCAGTCGGCGATTCGTTCCAGGCAACGGCAGCGAAAATCCCCTGCTCAATGGTCGCCCCCTGGTGCTGATTACGCCAGATGCGGTTAAGTTCATACCCTTTGATGCGGCTCGTCACAATACCCTAAGCGGCTTACATCAGGCCGCAAAGGGGGTGACAGATGCGTTTGTGGGAGCAGCCTGGCTGGTTAAAGACGGAGAGCCGCAGCCTGCAAATAGCTTTGGCACCCTGTTTGACTACGACGCCAATCGCCACCGAGCATTTTGGGGAATTAATACGGCCGGCCAGCCTGTTGTTGGGGTGTCTCAGTCGCGAGTAGATTCCGTCACCCTGGGCCGTCTGCTCGCAGAGGCGGGCCTCCAAGATGCGATCATGCTTGACTCGGGAGCCAGCACGTCATTGGCCTTTCGAGGCGAGTCTCTGGTGGGCTATGAGCCTCGCCCAGTGCCTCACGTCGTCGCCTTGATTCCACCTGAGAAGGTTGACGGCCTCTGTCCATTAAGGATGGAGGATGGGGTTCAAGAGGCGGCTGAGGCTGTAGGGACTGCTCCCTAGCTGCTGCTTCTAGGCAGCGGAGACAGCTGTTCAGGGTGCAAAGCCGCGATCTGACAGGGGCGAAAAGAGAGGCGATGCTGTGGGGAAGGGCCCAGTGTCGCTAGCGCCTGCCGATGCTTAAGGCTGCCATAGCCCTTGTTAGCGGCTAAGTCGTACCCAGGATAACGGCTTGCTAAGCGGGTGATTAAGGTGTCACGCCAGACTTTGGCAAGGATGCTGGCGGCTGCGATCGCACAATTCTGCTGGTCCCCCTTTACGATTGTTTGCTGCGACATTGGCAGGTCAGGTACTCGCTGATTGCCGTCGATCAAACAAAGGCTCGGAGCCGGGTCAAGTTGTAAGATCGCCCGCTTCATAGCCAGCAAAGACGCCTGCAAAATATTCAGGCGATCAATTTCTTGAACCGAAGCCAGACCAATCTTGCAGTCAACTGCTAGCTGCTGGATCGCTACAGCCAAAACCTGCCTGCGGGTTGGGGAGAGTTGTTTGCTGTCCCTAACCCCTAGGCTAATCAGCTCACAGGCAGAAGCGTCAGACAGTATGACTGCAGCTGCAACCACAGGACCAAATAAAGCGCCTCGCCCTACCTCATCTACTCCCGCTGCTCTGCAGGTGTCCTGTGCCGGATCGGCCATCTAAACCGAGCCCGCTACTGATTAGTAGCAGTTGCAGAGGAACGACGACGACGGCGGCGACGGACGTTAGCATCAGACTCCTCTTCAGAGGCTTGTGTCTCTTGTGTCTCTATAGACTCAGCTGGCGTTACAGTCTCAGCTGGCGTCACCGAATCAATCTGCGCCGTTGGCTCAGTGTGTGTTGGCGAAGCTTCTGCAAAGGCACTACTCTCAGCTTCAACAGAAACTGATGTTGGGCTAACTTCCTCAGGTTCTGGAGTCTCAGTGGCTTGCTTTCTTTGACGACGTACCGGTTTTTCAATCTCGCCATCAGCTACCACAGGGGCTGGAGCCTCAGCGATTTCTGGGGCAGAGAAGGAAGCCGCTTCGCCTGGAAGCACCACCGCAATAGTCGTATTCTTTGGATCAGTCAGCTCTTGATTAGCCAGGACCAGAGGAGAAATGCCCATCATGGCATAAATGCGCTGCTCATCTGGCGTCATCTCAACAGCGACAACTTGAGGGGCCGCTACGGGCTTTTTCTCATGACGACCGTTGCCACTCCGGCTTCGTCCGGTTCGTACAGGCAGCTTCTCTTCTTCCACTGCTGCTGCTGGAGCCGCTACTGGCTCTGGCACCACTGGCGCTGCTGCTGGAGGTGGAATTTCTTTGGCGGTGGCTCCGTCGCGACCACCATTGCTGCGTGTGGGTAAGGGTTCCCGCCGCCGCCGCCGTCGATTGCCTCGCCCTGTGCGCTCTTGATAGCTGGGATGGTTGACCAGATCCAGTTCTTGCAAATCCTGGAAGGGCTCTAGCTCCTCCCCTCGGACCTCGCGGGGGGTGTCTCGCACAACCGGCTGCACTGCAGCTGGGGTCCGATTGGCAACCGGAGTGTAGCTTCTTCCGGTCTCCTGAACCAAAGGCTGCACTTCTTCAGCATTTTCTCCGGGCAAATGCACCAGATGACCTAAACCACCACAGGTAGGACAGAGTCTTCCAAAGAGCTCATATAGGTTCTGACCCTGGCGCTTCCGGGTCAGCTCCACTAACCCTAATTCCGAAAGCTGAGAAATCTGAGGTCTGGCCTTATCAGAGCGGATAGCTTTGTTAAAGTGTTCTAAAACCTGAAGCTGATCGCGCCGCGAGTCCATATCGATGAAGTCAACGATAATCACCCCAGCTATATTTCTTAAACGTAGCTGCCGGGCAATTTCAGTGGCTGCTTCACAGTTGGTCCATAGCACCGTCTCCCGAGAGGTCGCTGACCGAGTAAAAGAGCCAGAGTTAACGTCAATTACCGTAAGCGCTTCAGTCGGCTCAATAATGATATACCCGCCAGAGGGCAAGTCAACTCGAGGCTTGAGGGCTTCGCGAATGGCAGCATTGACCCGGAAGTACTCAAGTAGGGGAGTGCGGTCTCGGTGATGATCGATCAAAACGCCGGTTGGCAGCTTACCCTCACTCCAGCTAGCCAGGTACTGCTTGACCCGCTTCATGCCCGTGTGAGAATCGGTAACGATACGATTGACGTCTGAACTGTAGACGTCTCGCAAGACTCGCTGAACAAAGTCGTCGTCTCGATTTAACAGGGCTGGAGGACGAGTCGCCAAAGCCTGCTGCTGGACATTTTCCCACTGCCGCTGCAGCATCTCGAGATCTTCAATGATGGCTTTTTCGGCCACACCTTCAGCTTCCGTTCGGACTAGAAGCCCCATACCTGCGGGCTTAATCAAAATGGCTAAAGCCCGCAGGCGGCTACGTTCATTCTCACTACGAATTCGGCGAGAGAGATTGACCCCTCGACCAAACGGCATCAGTACTAGGTATCGGCCAGGAAGAGTAATGTTGCCGGTTAAGCGAGGTCCTTTGTTGCCGGTGGGCTCCTTCATGATCTGAACCAGCACCTTCTGCTGGGGAGCCACCAACTCCGTAATCGAACCGGCAGAGCGTTTTAAGCGCAGAGGTCCCAAGTCAGAGACATGCATAAACCCGTTGCGCTCACTATCACCAATATTGATAAAAGCTGCATCGATACCTGGCAAGACATTCTCAACCGTGCCCAGGTAGATGTCGCTGACTTGGTGGGTTCCCGTTGCAACAATAAGTTCCTGGATTTGATCTTCAGAAAAAACGGCAGCTGTTCGATGCTGCTCAGCAATAACTATTTGCTTCGGCATGCAAATTCCTCAAAAGGCTCACCAGTCTCGGCATGCAATATTGCAATGTACTTAATCATCTGGTGGTAAAAATTTTTAGGCAAACAAAGGCCACCTAATCATGGCTGGAGAGAACTTTATCTCCGACATGAAACCTGAATGCAGCGGTGAAACCTTCACCCTGGTCAGGAGATGGCTAAAAAAGCAGGTTACACAACACTCTTGGCTACTCCGGGGCTTCTTGCCCTTGCCAAGACTTGTTAAATTGAACAGGCATCCTGACAGAAGCGCTTGAGTGTTCAGAACTCGTAGCTGCTAAACCACTGGTAACCTGCTTGACCGACCAGGCACAATCGCTCCTGTTGCTAGCATTATAGCGCCCAGCGGAGGGTTGAACCAAATCAACTGGCTATTTTCTAGCATAAGACAGCTAGATTTGCACGCCTGTATCTTTATTTTTCTTAATATTAATTGGCCCCTATCCCTAAACTTAAACGGGGCAGCCCTGACTTAAAAACAGTCACGAGTGCCCCGTTTGATAAAAACCGAAACTCTCTTATTGAGCAGAAACGGCAGCTAGGGTTGGCCTTTGGCTCTTGACTTGCCGCTGCACTTCGGGCCACTGCAGCATCACAACGACCATCGGTTCGCTCTTAGGCAGTTCCCGCCGAACGAGTCGCTTGAGCTCTTGCTCAATTAATCCTTGCAGTGCATTCCAGTCAATAGCATCCGCTTTATTTCCGACTACCATCTCCGACCAGCGATTAGCTAGAACGGTTTCAATCGCGTTGTAGGCTGACTGCTGCAGCTTGTCTTGGTTGACCGGTTGAGCGACTCCCTTGATTTGAATGGCTGGTTTCGACAACAGCACGCCGGTTGTATCAACAACAGCTGCGATCGTAACAAGGCCATCTGCGGCTAGCCGCTGCCGTTCGCGCAGAATATCGTTGCCAACCCCAAAACGGGAGGAATCTACCAGTTCAATGCCAGAGGGAACCTGCCCAGCTACTCTGATACCAGACGGTGACACTTCAACCATGTCTCCGTTCTTGATGATCACCATGTTCTCAGCCGGAATACCCATGCTTTGAGCCGTTTCTGCATGGCGAACCAGCATTCGGTGCTCTCCGTGTACCGGCAGGAAGTAACGAGGTCGGGTGAGCGCTAGGATTAGCTTTTGGTCTTCCTGAGCCCCATGGCCTGAAACGTGAATGCCTTTATCGCGACCATAGATTACTTTGGCTCCCAGCATCATTAACTTGTCAATGGTGTTGACAACAGAGATGGTGTTCCCTGGAATTGGGTTGGCTGAGAAAACGACAGTGTCGCCTTGCTGAATTCTGATTTGGCGGTGGGCGCTATTGGCAATGCGCGTGAGGGCTGCCATAGGCTCACCTTGAGAGCCGGTAGTCAGGATTAAAGCTTTCTCGGGGGGAAGCTGATTTAGGCTACGCAAAGGCTGGAAAAGGCTTTCCTCGCACTTGATGTAGCCTAGCTCGCGAGCGTGGGCAATGACGTTAAGCATGGACCGCCCAACGACAAAGACCGATCTCTGATGTTTGCGAGCCAGATCTAAGATCATGTTGACCCGGTGAACCGAGGACGCGAATGTAGTAACGATCAGTCGCCCCTCAGTTTGAGCGAAGATGCGGTCTAAGTTGGGATAGACAGACCGCTCTGAAGGCGTATGGCCAGGCACTTCAGAGTTGGTGGAGTCACTAATTAGACACAGAACTCCGCGCTCACCGTAGTCTGCTAGTCTTTGCAGATCGAAATGTTCGCCATCAACCGGCGTGTGGTCTACCTTGAAATCTCCAGTATGGATGACAATGCCAGCAGGGGTATGGATAGCGACTGAGAAGCTATCAGCAATGGAATGGGTATTGCGAATGTATTCAACTAGGAAAGAGTTGCCAATTCTGACAATTTCCCGAGGGCGAACGGTACGCAATTCAGTGTGATCGCTAAGGCCTGCTTCTTCAAGCTTGTTTTCAAGCAGGGCCATGGCTAGCCGAGGCCCGTAAATGACAGGGATATCGAACTGCTTGAGGTGGAAGGAAATACCGCCGATGTGGTCTTCGTGACCGTGGGTCACGATCATGCCTTTGATCTTGTGACGGTTCTCTCGCAGGTAAGTGACGTCGGGCAAAACGATGTTGACGCCGTGCATATCCTCGCTGGGAAATGCCAATCCCGCGTCTAACAGCATGATTTCATCATTGAATTCAAAGACGCAGGTGTTTTTACCGATTTCGTGCAGCCCACCGAGGGGAATCACTTTCAAAGCAGGTTCTGAGTTGTTTTGAGTCATACAAAAAGACAATTTATCCAAAAAGTGTGAACGGACGGAGAAGCTTTAGTCATGGAAGATGCTGGTTTGCTATAGCGTTAGCAGGCAAATTCCTTTGGAGTGAAGTTAGAAAGAGCAAAAATAAGAAGCTTATTTCTGGTGTGGGGATGCCTTAGACAGTGCCTGGTAAGCGAGGTTGTGAGGCTCAGCCTAAAGCAGACTGCCAAAATGAGTAGTGGACAGGCAAATTTTGAGTGGAAGGTCAGGTGCTAAATTGATTGACATAGACAGCTGCTATGGATATATCAGTGGACTTTGACAAGAGGTTTTGAAGCCGGAAAGGAAGTCTCTGGAGGGTATTTAGTTGTTAGAAAATTGGTGTTGCTGAGGTCAAGCTGGTAGTTTGCATCTAGCAGCTAGGCAAGCTCATGTAGAACCTGCTCAAGCACTTGCTTAACATCAGCAGAAGGAGGGCAGAGAGGGGGACGAACGCCGCCTACTTGCCAGCCCTTTAGCGCTAGGGCTACTTTAACAGGGATAGGATTAGTCGTTGCAAACAAAGCCTTAAACAAAGGCATGAGCTGCAGGTGAATTTGGGTAGCCTGCTTGACCTGTCCTGATTCAAAGGCCTGAATCATCTGCCGAATTTGGTCGCCTACCAGGTGGCTGGCTACGCTGACCACTCCAGTGCCTCCTACTGCTAACAAAGGCAGCGTTAGAGAATCATCTCCGGAGTAAATGGCAAACTCTTCGGGAGTAGCTGCACGAATCTGGCTAGCCTGATCGAGACTGCCGCTAGCTTCCTTGATAGCCATGATGTTGGGAATCTCAGCCAGCTTAACCACCGTTTCTACTGCTAGGTTTTGGCTGGTGCGCCCTGGCACGTTATAGAGCATCAAAGGCAAATCAGGAACGGCTTGTGCGATCGCACGAAAGTGCTGGTAGAGGCCCTCCTGCGGGGGTTTGTTGTAATAAGGGACTACCTGTAGCGTACCATCTAATCCCAGGTGGCTGGCTTTGCGAGTTGCTTCAACAGCCTCATGAGTGGAGTTGGAGCCGGTACCGGCAACCACCTTGGCCCGACCGGCAACCGCCTGCTGCACGGTCTTGAACAGCTGGTATTCTTCATCCCAGGAAAGTGTCGGCGACTCCCCTGTTGTGCCGCACACTACTAGAGCATCACTACCGTGGTCAACTAAGTGGGCCGCCAGCTTTTCAGCAACAGCGTAGTTAACGGCTCCATCCTCGTTAAAGGGGGTCACCATAGCCGTCAAGACTTGCCCGAAATACGCCACGCGTTCTCTATCTCCTAGTTATCATCTTTTCTGTGCTGACGCTACTGTCCACGGCATCATAGCGGCATCTCCAGGTTTACATGAAGTCTATGGCAACAGCGAATCCTTAAGGGGCAGGCGCTTAAGCCATCGAACACAGGCTAACACGATTATCTTTAAGCGATATCTCTAGCTAAACTGTGGCAGGTACCTTCAGCCACTGCTTAGCGACTAATAGCTCAGCGATTTGTACCGCATTGAGGGCGGCACCCTTGCGGATCTGATCGCCACAGAGCCACAGGTCTAGGCTATGGTCGTGAGAGATATCCTGCCGAATCCGACCGACCAGCACATCGTCTTGACCGCTAGCGTCAATAGGCATCGGGAAGTAGTTAGCTTGCCAGTCTTCTACTACCTTAACTCCGGGGGCTTGGGCCAAGATGGCTTTAGCTTCTGCTGGAGCAAAAGGTTCTTCAAACTCTAGGTTAACTGCTTCTGAGTGTGCCCGCAGCACGGGAACCCGAACACAAGTTGCCGTAATTCTTAAATTGGGCACATCAAATATTTTGCGGGTCTCATTCACCATTTTCATCTCTTCCTGGCAGTAGCCCAGCTCGTTTAGGGCTGAGTTGTGGGGGAACAGATTGAAGGCTAGAGGATAGGGAAACGCCTCTGTTTGGGGCGTTTGGCCGTCAAGAATGGCGCGAGCCTGTTGCTTGACTTCCTCCATGGCTCGTGCGCCTGCACCGCTAGCTGACTGATAGGTTGCAACGACCAGCCGCTGCACGGGCCTAACCTGATGCAGCGGCCAGACAGCCAGAGACATCAAGATAGTTGTGCAGTTGGGGTTGGCGATAATGCCCTGATGTTGAGCTGCTGCTTGACCATTGACCTCAGGGACAACCAAAGGCACCTGGGGATCCATACGAAAGGCGCTGGAGTTGTCTATCACGACTGCCCCGGCCCGTGCTGCCTTGGGAGCCCACTCTCGGGAGATCGATGCGCCTGCGGAGGCCAGAACAATATCAATGCCGTTGAAGGAGGTATCGCTGAGCGCTTCAATGGTCAGGGTCTCTTGTTTAAAGCGGAGAGTTTTACCCGCCGATCGGGGAGATGCTAGCAGCTTTAGATCCGCTAGAGGGAAAGACCGCTCCTCCAGCAACATCAACAGTTCACTGCCGACGGCTCCGGTAGCTCCTAAGATGGCAACTCGATACCCTTGCGACAAGCCGAAAACCCTCCTAATGCCAACGTGAATAGACTTCAACTCTACTACAGGTGCCTGCTAGACAGCCAACCCCTGTAACAATATTCACTCTGCCCAGTGCCCTTCCACCCTTTGGCGAAAGAGTGCTACCGCCCATTCTATATATCTTAGAAAGACTTTTAAGAGCATGGCTGGAATGGGCTATGATTGCATATTGCGTGAAAAATTGTCCTCCTCTATATAGAAGGGCAGCGATCGCAGTTTTGTAGATAGCCAATAGCCTCGATGAAAGTCACTCAGGAAAAGCTGCCCGATAGTCAAGTAGGTCTGGAGATTGAGATCCCTGCCGATATGAGTCGGCAGACTTACGAGCAAGTGCTTCGTAAGTACATGAACTCTATGAATATCCCGGGCTTTCGCAAGGGGAAGGTGCCCCGCCAAGTCTTTTTACAGCGCGTGGGAGTTACCCAATTCAAGGCAGCGGTGCTGGAGGAATTGGTTCAAAACGCCGTTGATAAAGCCATCAAGCAAGAAGAAATCGAAGCCATCGGCAACTACCAGCTCAAGTCATCGATCGATGACCTGATCGCTCAATATGAGCCTGGCCAAGACCTCACTATCTCGGCTGCTGTGGATGTGCCGCCTCGAGTCACCCTAAAGCAGTACAGTGGTTTTACAGCCCAGGCTGAGGAAGTTAAACCCAAACTGGAGCAGGTAGACGAAACCCTGGAGCAATATCGCACCAACCTAGCTACCCTAGTACCCGTTGAAGACCGACCGGCCCAAATAGGCGACATTGCCGTAGTTGATTTTGTTGGCAAAGTCAAAAGAGAAGGGGAAGAGCCTGAAGAATTTTCTGGCGGCAGCGCCCAAGACTTTCAGGTAGAGCTGCAGGACGGCCGCTTCATCGAAGGATTTGTCCAAGGCATTGTCGGTATGACGCTGGACGAAACCAAGGAAATCGAGGTTACCTTCCCAGAGGGTTACCCCCAAGAGGATTTGGCTGGACAAGAGGCAGTCTTCACTATCACAGTGAAGGAGATCAAAGAAAAGGAACTGCCTGAACTAGACGACGACTTTGCCCAGGAAGTCAGCGAATTTGAGACTTTAGCTGAGCTGCGCCAATCTCTAGAGGAGCGCTACCGCAATGAGGCTGAGCAGCAAACCAAGACGAATCGAGAGCAGGCCCTGCTGGCAGAATTGGTTAAACAGCTTGATGTCGAGATTCCCAGTACTTTGATCCAGCGAGAGGTTGACTTTTTGTTGACCCAAACAGTGATGCAGTTGAGCAACCAGGGGCTAGATGTGAACAAGCTGCTCACGCCAGAACTAATTGCTGGAATGCGTGAGCGCACCCGCCCTGAAGCCATTGAGCGCTTGCAGCGTACCCTGGCCTTAGGAGAAGTAGCCAAACACGCTTCTATTACCGTTGAAGAGGCTGAAATCGAGGCCAAAGCTGACGAGATGATGGCTGAAATCTCCGACCCCACTAAGGTCGATCCTCAGCGGCTGCGAGAGGTGGTGCAGGAAGACTTGTTACAGGACAAGATTTTGGCCTGGCTAGAGGAAAACAGTACGCTCGAACTGGTGCCCGAAGGAACGCTAACGCCTGCCGAGGAGGAAGAAGCTTCACCTGATCCAGCCGTAGCTTCTATAGACGTGGAAGCTGAGGTCGTTGAGGCTGCTGCGGAAGATTCTGAAGAATAACGAAAGCTTCTCTGAAGTGAAGATTGAGGCGGGAAGGGGCAGACCTAAGCTGCGTTCCCGTTTCGTTGCTGCTTTTGGGACGTTTTTGCTGCGGTAGCCAAGTCGCCTCTGCTTAAAAAGTTGAGGCATAATGGAGACATGGCGGGAGTGAAGGGCTAAGTTTAGTCTTTCACTCCCGATATACTACTTAGCAAGTGCGGATTTTCTATTGAATAGCGCTGGGTCCATGTTTTCTTCGATCGCATTTCATTCTCTTCGTAGCCTCGATCCCAGGATCTCGGCTGCGAACCAATCTCCGCAAGGCATTCTCCCGGTTGTCGTTGAGCAATCCGGCAGAGGAGAACGAGCTTTTGATATCTACTCCAGGCTGCTGCGGGAACGCATTGTCTTTCTGGGAACACCGGTTGACGATCAGGTAGCCGACTCTATTGTGGCTCAACTGCTCTATCTGGATGCTGAAGATCCTGAGAAGGATGTGCAGCTTTATATTAATTCTCCAGGTGGATCAATTTATGCAGGGATGGCTATTTACGATACAATGCAGCAGATTCGGCCAGATGTCGTCACTATCTGCTTTGGTTTAGCTGCAAGTATGGGGGCTTTCCTGCTGTGTGCGGGTGCGCCGGGTAAGCGACTGTCTCTCCCGAGCGCTCGAATCATGATTCACCAACCCCTAGGCGGTGCCCAAGGTCAGGCGGTGGACATCGAGATTCAGGCCAAGGAAATTCTCTATCACAAGCAGCGGCTCAATGAGCTAATTGCCAACCACACTCACCAGTCTCTGGAGCGGATTGAAGCAGACACCGAGCGAGACTTTTACATGTCCGCCGAAGATGCTCAAGCCTACGGCCTAATCGACAAAGTCATCCAGCGGCAAGAGCTATCAGCTAACGTAGACGTGACTGCACTCCAGTAAGAGGCCACTATGTCTAAGTACGACTCCCATCTCAAGTGCTCATTCTGTGGCAAGTCCCAGGAGCAAGTCCGAAAATTAATCGCAGGACCGGGAGTCTATATCTGCGACGAATGTGTTGACCTTTGTAACGAGATCTTGGACGAAGAGCTGTTTGACTCTGGGGCAACCGTGGCCCAGCCAGTTCCTCGGCGGGAGCCTCCCGCTGAGAAGCGCCGATCTTCGTCCAGTATTTCTTTAAACCAAATTCCCAAGCCTCGGGAAATTAAAAAATATCTCGACGAGCACGTCATTGGCCAGGATGAGGCCAAAAAAGTGCTCTCTGTAGCTGTCTACAACCATTACAAGCGGCTTAGCTATCTTCAAAACAGAGGGAATGATCCATTAGATGAGAATGTGGAACTGCAAAAGTCCAACATTCTTCTGATTGGCCCAACCGGTTGTGGCAAGACCCTCCTGGCTCAAACGCTGGCCAAGATTTTGGATGTGCCCTTTGCTGTCGCTGATGCCACGACTCTGACTGAAGCGGGCTACGTGGGTGAGGATGTCGAGAACATCCTGCTGCGGTTGCTGCAGGTAGCTGATCTGGATGTAGAAGAGGCGCAGCGGGGCATTATCTACATCGACGAGATTGATAAGATTGCCCGCAAGAGCGAAAACCCCTCAATCACGCGTGATGTCTCGGGTGAGGGTGTTCAGCAGGCGTTGCTGAAGATGTTGGAGGGCACGGTTGCTAATGTTCCACCCCAAGGTGGCCGTAAGCATCCTTACCAAGACTGTATTCAGATCGACACCAGCAATATTCTCTTTATCTGTGGCGGTGCTTTTGTTGGTCTAGAGAAAATTGTCGAGCAGCGAACTGGTAAGAAGTCTATCGGCTTTATCCAGCCTGGCGAAAACCAGCCTTCACGAGAACAGCGGGCAGCTGATGTGCTGCGCCATCTAGAGCCAGACGATCTGGTTAAGTTCGGCATGATTCCTGAGTTCATTGGCCGTATTCCAGCGATCTCGGTGGTTGAACCGCTGGATGAAGAGGCCCTAATGGCGATCATGACAGAGCCTAAGAACGCTCTGGTGAAGCAGTTCCAAAAGCTGATGCGGATGGACAACGTGCAGCTTGAATTTAAGCCCGATGCGTTGACTGCGATCGCACGTGAAGCCTACCGCCGCAAGACTGGAGCGCGGGCCTTGCGAGGCATCGTAGAAGAGCTCATGCTAGATGTGATGTATGAGCTGCCTTCCCGAATGGATGTGAAGCGCTGCATGATCACACGAGAAATGGTTGAAAAACGCTCTACAGCAGACCTGCTGCTGCACCCGTCCTCTCTACCCAAACCAGAATCTGCTTAGCCCATGCCGTATGTTTTAGTTAACGGCGTTAACCATTACTACGAGTGGATAAAATCGCCTGAGGCATCAGCGTCTGGATCGGCTCCTAAGCCGGTTATGGTTTTTGTGCATGGCTGGGCGGGTTCGGCGCGCTATTGGCGCAGCACAGCGCTAGCCCAGCGTGAGCAGTTTGACTGCCTGCTGTACGACATGCGCGGATTTGGGCGATCGCACATAGACGATGCGGGCCGAGAGCTTTGCTTGAAGCGGGGCTATGAACTAGAAACCTTTGCCGACGATCTGATCGCTTTGCTGGATGCGTTGGGGCTGGAGCGGGTTTACCTCAATGCCCACTCGATGGGTGCTTCGGTCGGCGTCTTTTTCCTCAACCGCTATCCGGAGCGAGTGATCAAGGCTATCCTCACCTGCAACGGCATTTTTGACTACGATGAGCGGGCCTTCAACGCTTTTTATCAGTTTGGCGGCTATGTGGTGAAGTTTCGCCCAACCTGGCTGGCGCGGATTCCGCTGGCCCCTCGGTTCTTCATGGCTCGCTTCCTGCATCGACCAATTCCCAGGCGCGAGCGGCAGGCTTTTCTAGAAGATTTTTTGAATGCCGATTACGGTACCGCCCTGGGCACAATTTTTACCTCAGTCAGCCAGAAAGCGACTGAGGTCATGCCGGGAGAGTTTACTCAGGTTAAGGTGCCGACCCTGATGGTGTCGGGACAGTACGACAAAATTACACCCTCTGATTTGGGCAGGCGAGCGGCAGCTTTGAGCCCCTGCGTGGAATACGTTGAGATCCCCAGAACCTCTCACTTTCCCATGTTGGAAGACTCAAAAACCTATCTGGATCAGGTCAATCGGTTTTTAGCGGAGTAGCTTGCGCTGGGTTTTTAGTCCAGGCCCAGCTCCCGCTTTAGCAGGTTGATTGACTTCTCACCAATATAGTTGTCGCAGACAATGAGCTGGGGCGGTCGGATCAGCTCTTCGCGGGCCTCGTTAACGGCCTGCTTAACGGCGGGCAGGCTGCTCTGGTCGAACACGACAATAGTTTGAGCGCTCCGGACTAGGGAGCCAAGCTTGTAGGCATCGTCGCTTTGGGCAGTCATGACTAGAATGTCGTCGCCCCGCAAGCTGTAGCTGATCACCTCTGCCGCCCGCAAAATGCCGGTACTGAGGCTGACCATGCCCAAACAGGTGTCTTTGGACAGGTTTTTGAGCAGGCCCAGCTCTTTGTTGTAATCGTAGATGTCGATAGGAATGACCCGCACCGATTTAGGACCGGCGATCGCTTCTGCCTCAGTAATAAAGTAGCGGCTGGTGACTACCGTACCGGATCGGGTTTGGGCCAGCACGTCTTCGAGTTCTTCTAGGGGCACTAGCTGCACTGGAATTTTGAGAGCAGCTTCTAGCTCCCGTACCATCAGCTGTCCGGCTCCAATGTCTTGCCGGGGCGTGGTCACTAAAACGCGCGCGCTGCAGCGCAGCCGCCAGTCGATCTCGCCGAGAAACAGCTCGCGGGCTTGGTTGAGAGAGCAGCCTTGGCGCAGCAGCTCGTCCAGGCTATTTTCTACGACCTCACGAGCTTTGGGAAACTCATCCCAAAGCTGGGACTGGGGCCGAGCGCTCTCCAGACTGTTCTGCTCTCGTACGTAAATGCCGGAGCCGGGCAGGGCTTCGACAACGCCGGCGTCTTCAAGCTGGCGATAAACTTTGCTGATGGTGTTGCGGTGCAGCCCCGTCTGCATGGCCAGCTGGCGAGTGCTGGGTAGGCGGTAGCCGGGGGGATATTGGCGCGACGCGATCGCAAACCAGATCTGGTCATAAAGCTGCGTCGAAGCTGGAATCTCGCTGTCAGGTTGAATATGAAATTGAACAGCCACAGCACCTCCGGAGTCGTGAGCACACCAAATGGCCCTCAAGGTATTACACCTGTTTTATCGGCCATTACGAACTAGATTCACAAAAATCTGAAGAAAGTCTTTGTCAAAGCCGCACGAGCGCAACAAATTTTGACACTTTGAGCTTGACTATCGCTTCTTTTGACTATCGCCTCTTCTATGTAAACAAAGCATTTCTTGATAGGGGGCAGGGCTGAACCCCCTTGACTAATAGGGTAGCCCTCACTCATTCAACATCAGCGTTCAATGTCGGCAGGTGGGGCTACTCCTAATCAATTAGCCAGTCTGCCGATTCTGAGGTCCCTGAGCGGGACTGCAGCGGCAGGACAGCCTCTAGGTTGCCATCAGGGCAGGGAATGATGTGGTGCCCAGCTACTCTGCCCTTCGGCATTCGGCCCAGCGTAGAAAGGGCGGCCTGAATGGCTGCCGTGACCTCCGAGACAGGCCCTCGGATGATGACGCTAATTAGCCCTGCCTGCACATTATCAAATCGCACAAACTGCACTTGGCCGCTCTTGCAGAGCGTATCAGCTGCTTCTAGGGCAGTGGGCATTCCCAGGGTTTCAATCACCCCAACGGCTTCTGGCATGGCACTTTAGCAATCGTATTTTAGCAATGGGGCTCGAGCAATCGAGGCTGAGCAGGCTTCTGCTAACAGCAGCTTCACGATAAGTTAAGGATGGCGCAATGAGAGCAGCCTATGACGACATCCTTGCCGATTCGCACGGCCACTATCGAGATTATTAGCAACCACACTCCGATCCTAGCTTATCTGGCAGAACCCGGTGGAGAAGGGCCTTTTCCGGCAGTGGTGGTGATTCAGGAGGTGTTTGGCGTCAATGCGCATATTCGATCGGTGACAGATCGGTTTGCCGAGGCTGGCTATGTTGCGATCGCACCCCATATTTACTACCGTCAAGCCCCTGGCTTTGAAGTCGGCTATTCTCAGGCGGATTTGGAGCTAGGCCGCAAATATAAGGTAGGTACTCAGGCCGACGAGCTGCTGAGCGACATTCAAGCTGCGGTCGATCTGCTGCACAGCAAAGCCACTGTCAAGCCGGACGGGGTTGGCTGCATCGGCTTTTGCTTTGGGGGCCATGTGGCCTACCTGGCAGCGACGCTACCAGCTATCAAGGCGACTGCTGTTTTCTATGGCGCGGGCATCACTTCACTAACGCCGGGTGGTGGCGAACCGACCCTAACCCGCACTCAAGCGATTGCTGGCACCGTTTATGGCTTCTTTGGCAACGAAGATCCGCTGATTCCGCTAAAGGAGGTAGATCAGATTAAAGCTGAATTGGCGAAACACAGCGTGCCCCATCAGGTCTTTCTCTACGAAGGAGTCGGGCACGGATTTTTTTGTGACCAGCGCGATAGCTACCATTCGCAAGCCGCTGGCGATGCCTGGCAGCAGGTGATGCAATTATTCAAAGAAACTCTATAGACGGGCTCACAGTTTCTTATTGCCGCTTGAACTTGTCAGCATCGTCTATAGCGCAGCCCTGCATTTTTATATGAATTGGCAGAGTCTAAACGACGCTTTACTCCCTTGCTTGGCTTCGTGAATCCAATAGGATTGCTATAGTTGAAAGACTGACTTTGCTCCGTTTGGGAGGACCGACGTTGACGTTTTCCGCTGATGATTTTGCCAGAGCCCTAGAAGAGCAGCACGACTACACGTTTCAGGTGGGTAGCGTCGTGCGGGGCACGGTTGTGAATTTTGATTCGGAGGGAGCTGCTGTGGATATCGGCGGCAAATCCTCGGCCCTGCTGCCCGTTGAAGAAGTGACCGTCAAGCGGGTAAGCAACCTGGCAGACGTGATCGATATTGGCGATGAAAGGGATTTTTTAATTATTCGCGATCAGGATGCAGATGGGCAGGTGCTGCTCTCGCTCCGCCGACTAGAGCTGAAAAAGCTGTGGGAGAAGCTGAGCGCCATGCAAGAAGAAAGCGCTACCGTTGAAGTCAAAGTTACCGGTACCAACAAGGGCGGCGTGACTGTAGACGTCGAAGGGCTGCGCGGGTTTGTGCCGCGATCGCACCTAAGCCAAAAAGTTGAAGATCTAGAAACTCTAGTAGGCAGCAAGCTCACGGTAGGTTTCCTGGAGGCAAACCCAGCGACTAACAAGCTGGTGCTCTCCCAACGAATTGCCGCCCGCACCCAAGTCATGACTCAGCTAGAGCTGGGTCAGCTCATCAGCGGTACCGTCGTCAACCTCAAGCCATTTGGCGCATTTATTGAATTCAACGGCATTACTGGCCTGCTCCACATCAACCAGATCAGCAAAAGTTACGTCGATTCGCTATCGACCATCTTTCAGCTAGGTCAAGCGATTAAAGCTGTTGTGGTCGATCTCGATGCGGCCCGTAATCGCATCTCGCTGTCAACCAAGGTGCTGGAGAAGTACCCTGGTGAAATGCTAAAGGATCTTGAAACTGTAATGGCCGAGGCCGAGAGCCGGACTCAAGACATTAGCCGCATTCTGGCCGAGAGCGAAAACTGATACGGGCCAAAATTCAGCGATACTGGTTTTGCACCAGCACATCACGTAGGATAGCCATTTGGCATGGGTAGCGTTTGGGAACTGGACTTTTATTCACGCCCAATTTTAGATGAGAACCAGAAGAAGGTCTGGGAGGTGCTCATTTGCGAAGGGCTGCAGACGGTAAACGCTGAAGCGAGAGAACCTTTTCGCTTCAGCAAGTTTTTGTCCAACAGCGAGGTCAACTCGATCAAGCTCAAAGAAGCCATTGAGGAGGCCTTGGCTCAGGCTCCAGCCCGGCCCAGCCGCATTCGCTTCTTCCGCTATCAAATGCAAAACATGATCAGCCGGGCCTGTGAAGATGCGGGGCTGTCTGCCAAGGCCAGTCGTCGCACCCTGACCCTGCAGCAGTGGCTAGACGATCGCAAGCAAAATTTTTACCCGCATCAGCCTGGCTACACAAATGCTCCAGCGCCCACCGTAGCAGCTCCCCCACCCAGCCCCCAGCCATTGCCAGATGCGCTAATGGGCCAGAAGTGGGCTTTTGTCACTCTAGAGGCGGCTGCCCTGCAGGAAATGCCCGACTGGGAAATTGATTTTGGCGAAGCCTTTCCCCTGGAGTTAGCAGGCATTAGCCCCGATACTCCAATTCCTGGCATTCTAATTTTCTCTCCTCGGGCAATGCCCCTAGCTGGCTGGATGTCTGGCTTGGAGCTGGGCTATCTGCGGCTAGAGCAAGGCAAAACCCCACGCGTAATTTTAGAAACAGGGCCGGCTGAGAGCTGGATTTTGGCAAACCTAACTACTGCCGACACCCAGAGCGAAGCCAAGGACTTTGAGGTGGCAAAGCAGGCAGCCAATCAAGTGCACTTCATTGGCGTGCAGGCTAACCCAGAAGCTGATTCATTTGCTGGGTTTTGGCTGCTGCAAGAGCGCAACTTTGGCTAAGGGTGGCTACCAAGATGTCTGCTAGCTCCCCTTCTAAGCCGCGCTTTCAGCCACTAGAAAAGTTTTGGCGGCAACCGCTTTGGGCCAGGGTGGGGCTGTATGCGGTGCTAAGTGCGATCGCACTGGTCATGCTCATCCCCCTGCTCTGGCTGCTCAGCACCGCCCTCAAGTCTGGCGATGAAAACATCTTTGCCTTTCCGCCCCAGCTCATTCCGGCTCGGCCCACCTTCCGAAATTTCATTACGGTCTGGCAGACCAACCCCTTCGGCCGCTATTTCATCAACAGCACGATTGTCGCCGTGCTCACGGTGGGGCTCAACCTGCTGGTATGCTCTCTTGCGGCCTACCCTCTGGCAAGGCTCGTCTTTCGGGGCCGTGAAGTAATCTTCTCCCTGGTAGTTTCCACCATCTTGATCCCATTTCAGATTGTCATGATTCCGCTGTACATCCTCACGGTGCAGCTGGGCTTGCGGAACTCCTATCTGGGGCTGATTTTCCCCTATATCGCTTCTGCCTTTGGCATTTTTCTCATGCGTCAGGCTTTTCAGAGCGTTCCTAAAGAGCTAGAAGAAGCGGCTCGCATGGATGGCTGTTCGGAACTGGGGATCTGGTGGAACGTGATGCTGCCAGCAACTCGTCCGGCGCTAGTCACGCTGGCCATCTTTACGTTCATTGGCTCCTGGAGCGATTTTCTCTGGCCGCTAATTGTTCTAGATCGGCCGGAGTACTATACCCTACCCCTGGGCGTGGCTCAGCTAGCGGGTAGCTTTTCCTTAGACTGGCGGCTGATCGCTGCCGGATCGGTAATTTCGATTGTGCCGGTGATTCTGCTGTTTGTGTTTTTGCAGCGCTACATTGTGCCTACAGAAACAGGCAGTGGGTTGAAGGGATAGGTGTTTTCTCCTATCTCCTATCTCATGTAGTGTGCGCTATCTCAGCGCGTGATGCACCAGAGCCAACAAGCATTAGGCTTTGGCAATTGATTGGTGCGTTGCACCACAGCGACAACGCACTAGCGGACTGTGCTCTGTCAGGATGTTAGCCCTTTAGGAAGCTAACCAGCTGCTGCAGCTTATCCCAGGCTGCCCCGCTGCTGAGAACGTCCTGGGCCAGACTCACGCCCTGCTGCACAGAGCCCTCCCAAGTTGCACTGGAGAGCGCGCCTCCTACCTTGAGTGCTAGGGCCGCATTCAAAGCGACCACGTCCTGCTGAGCCTGAGTGCCCTTGCCCTGGAGAACAGCTTGAAGGATGGCTGCATTCTCTGCGATCTCACCGCCCCGCAACGCTGTTTTGTCAGCGGCTGCTAGCCCAAATGCCTGGGGATCCAAAACGGCAGGGGTGACCTGTCCGTTTTCTAGCACTGCCAAATCGGTTTTATCGCCTAGACCGGCTTCGTCCAGATTTTCTCGACCGTGCAAGACAATTGCTTGGGGCATTTCGAGCTGATTGAGTGCTTCTGCCATTGAGGACAGCACCGACGGATCGAAAACCCCAATTACCTGACCGGTTGGCCGCAGCGGGTTCACCAGCGGCCCCAGCAGGTTAAAGACAGTTCGCACCTTAAGGCTGGCCCGGATAGGCGCTACGGCTTTCATTGCCGGATGCCAGCCCCGAGCAAACAGAAACGTAATGCCTGTTTCCTTTAGCGCTGCTCTGACTAGATCGGGGTGGGCGGCTAAATCAATACCTAGAGCTTCTAACACATCGGCAGAACCGACTTTGCTGGAGGCCGAGCGGTTACCGTGCTTGGCAACGGCAACGTCGGCTGCTGCCGTGACGAAAGCAACGGCAGTAGAAATATTGAACGTGTGAGAGCCATCGCCCCCGGTGCCGCAGGTGTCAATACGTGGGCTAGGTAGGCTGGTATCAGCTTCGCCTCCTAAGGACTGGGACTGCAGCACGCGGGCCATGCCTGCCAGCTCTGTCCCAGAGACGCCCTTTGCCTGAATGGCCGCCAGAAAAGCCCCCGACAGTTCGGGGGAAATGGCTGCACTCAACCATCCGGTCATCAACGCTTCGGCCTGGTCAGTTGTGAGGGACTGCTTGTCAATCAGCTGCTGCAGCAGTTGGGGCCAGTCTTGAATGGCGGGAGCGTCAACGGTGGCTTGGGTCACGGTGGGTGCAGGGTATTACTCAGCAATAATTTACCAGAGTATCAGAACGCCCGGAACTCGATTGCCAATATGGCCAGTGATCTGCTGGCTGCTGAGACAACTCATGGAGGTGCTGTTTGAGGGAATATCTACCTCCTAGAGGGCGCATTAAGGTGCACCGTTTTGAACAATGAGTCTTAATCGATTCATTTCAACGGAGCTGCTATGACTTCTACGCCTACTCAGGGGCTGCTTCAACTGCAGGTTGAGCCGGTTGTTCAGACTTACTTTACGGCCTTCAATCAGGGCGATTTCGCTGCAACCGCTGCTCTCTTTGCGGCTGAGGGAGAGCTTCGGGCCCCATTTGAAGAGCCCATCAGCGGTCGAGAGGCTATTGAGGCTTATCTGCAGGAAGAAGCAAGTAATATGCAGGCTAGCCCCCAAGAAATGGCGAGTGTTGAACTCGGTGAATTGAGGCAAGTCATTGTCAAAGGCACTGTACGAGCCATTATTTTTAATGTCAATGTGCGCTGGACATTTCTGCTTAACAATGAGGATGAGATTGTGCAGGCAGAAGTGAAGCTCTTAGCGTCTCTTCAAGAACTAATGAGCCTGCGCTCAGAATCGGAGGCAGAGTCGAACTGACGGTATGGAGACGCTTCAGACTATCTTCTAAAAGACTTTAAGCAAAGGCCGCTAGCGTTGCTAGCCAGTCAATCATGAGGGCATTGACGACGTCTGGGCGCTCATCGTGGGGGCAATGGCCTGTTTTTGGAATGCTGTGAAAGGTAACAACAGATTGGCCGTCTACGGCTGTGCTTAACGTCTTATAGACTTCTGCGCCTTTGATTGGAGTCCAAGGGTCGTCTTCCCCCCAAATTACCAGCAGCGGCTGTTGGATCAGGGGCAGCAGGTCGATAGGTCTAGGGCCAGGAGGCGCAGTCAAAATGGCGGCAAAGACTTTTTGGGCACCGGCTTCTAAAGCTGGTTGATGCAGCATGTCTATCAGTTCATCGGTGATAGCGTCTTTGTTGCCATAGACTTGCCGCAGGGAACCGCGAATCCGGTGCTTCTGGCGTACTTGATTAAAGAGCAGGGGCCCGGCCCAGTTTGAGCTGACCAGCTTGGTAAATGAGCCCATGACCAGCCGCAGGGGTGGGGGGAGTTCGTCGGGCCGGTGATTGAGTCCGCCTGCTGCGTTTAGCAAGATGCCGCCAGCGGCAATCTCAGGGTGGTTAGCTAGCATCATCATCGCTAGCAGCCCGCCAATGGAGTTGCCGACAAACACAGCTGGCCTCTGGATAAAGACGGTCCAGAAATCTTTGAGCAGATCTTGCCAGAGATCGAGGGAGTATGCGATCGCAGGTTTCTCCGATCCGCCAAAGCCCAACAAATCTAGGGCAAACACTTGATACCCGGCAGCGGCCAGCACTGGAATATTCTTGCGCCAGTGCCCACTCGATGCTCCGAAACCGTGGATTAAGACCAGGGGCTGTCCGGTGCCCTGCACCACATACTTAATGTTGTAGCCCTGCCAGGTCCAGGTCTGCTTTTCTAAAGCGAAGTCGGCAACGAGTTGGGCAGTCATAGGGAGATTATCAAGAAGTGTTTCATGTTCTTCCTTCATCATAAAAAGTTACAGCTAAATTCCCAACCGTAGTCGGTAGATTCGAGACTAATGCCCTGGATTCTACAGGCCCGGTAGGATAATCAGGGGAAGGGGTAAAACTGGATACGAGATCTTGGCCAAACAACGTTTAGACATGCTTTTGGTGGAACGCGGCCTATGCGACTCGCGGCAACAGGCTCAACGTTTGATACGAGCTGGCGAAGTTCAGGTCGATCATGCTGTAGTAGACAAACCGGGTACGCTGATTGCCGAGACAGCAACGATTCAGGTCAAGCAAAAGTCGCCCTATGTCTCGCGTGGCGGTGAAAAGCTGGCTAAGGCGCTGAGTGAATTTCAGATAGAGGTCTGCGATCGCATCTGCCTTGATGGCGGCATTTCTACCGGGGGCTTTACCGACTGTCTGCTGCAGGCAGGCGCAAAGCAGGTCTATGGCATTGATGTGGGCTATGGCCAGGCCGCCTGGTCTTTGCGCCAAGACGAGCGGGTAGTCCTTAGAGAACGAACCAACCTCAGGTATTTGTCCCCAGAAGACCTCTACAGCCCAGAAGCCCCTCGTCCAGACTTAGGCGTAATGGACGTTTCTTTTATTTCGCTAGGCAAGGTTTTGCCTGCCTTCTGGCAACTCTTGGTGGCTCCTCGCGAGGTCATCCTCCTGGTTAAGCCCCAGTTTGAGGTAGGCCGGGAAAAGGTGGGCAAAAAGGGCGTGGTGCGGGACTCTAAAGACCAAGCTGAGGCTATCTGGTGTGTGGTGCAGGTGGCGCGATCGCTGGGCTGGCTCTATCAGGGGCTGACCTGGTCACCGATTGTCGGCCCAGCCGGCAATATTGAGTATCTACTCTGGCTCAAAAGTGAGGGGGCAGAGACAGGGCCAATGGAATTGAGCCACATTCAAGCCCTGACTCAGAGTGCTCAGAACGATTTGACGTAGGGAAAGGCGTTGCGGTCAGGATTTCTACAACGCGTTGCCCCTACTTGCCGCCGTAGTAAAAAGCAATTTCCTTCTCCTTCAGGGGCGCAAAGTCAGCTGCCTGCAGCATCTGGTTTAGCTCATCTTTGGGAAAATGCTTGGCCCCAATGCGAACAATGCGGGAGCGCATAGTGTTAGTAACGCCGCTGCGCTGGCGCTGGGCTTCGATGCCCATTACTTTGCTGTATAGCTCTAAGCGAGCCGCAGGAATCGGGGTGCCATCAAAGTCGAGACCTTGTGCGATCGCAACATCAATTGCATCTGCGCCGGTCGTTTCAGCCGGATTTACGGTCATAGGTCAATCCTTTACAATCTCCATTGGCATCCTATCAGAAGGCGATCTCCTGTTCCCGACAGGTCTTATTAGACATCTCATTAGACACAAAAAAGCCCTGGTCTAAAAAGACCAGGGCTAGAGTTAAAAACCGAGCACTTTACTCAGTTCTTACCCTTGACTTACTTAACGGAAGCTTTAGCACCAGCTTCTTCTAGCTGCTTCTTAGCGTCCTCAGCGGCATCCTTAGCCACTGCTTCGCGAACAGACTTAGGTGCAGATTCAACCAACTCCTTAGCCTCTTTCAGACCAAGGCCAGTCAGCGCCCGGACCACCTTAAGAATAGCGATCTTCTTATCAGCAGGCACTTCTTCGAGAACGACGTCAAATTCGGTCTTCTCTTCTTCTGCTTCAGCCGGAGCTGCTGCGCCGGGCATCGCCATCATCATGCCGCCAGCCGGAGCCGCCGCGCTAACGCCAAAGGCTTCTTCAATTTGCTTGACCAGATCAGCTGCTTCCAGCAAGGTCAGGGTCTTAAGCTTCTCAAGAATTTCATCAGTTGCAGCAGACATTCCACTAATCTCCTTAGTATTGGACCAAATCAAACATTAAATCCGACTGCCGACAGCTGCCTAAGCAGCGTCGTTATCCTGCTCAGATACAGCCTTAATTCCTCGGGCCAGGGAAGACGGCACCTCTTTGATACCCACAGCAACCTTAGTGGCCAGAGCATTGAGCGCACCCGCAATTTGCGCGTACAGCTGATCTTTAGACGGCAGATCGCCAATGGCTTCAACCTGCTCTTTGGAGAGCGCTTTGCCCTCCATCACACCGCCGCGCAGTTCGGTCTTCTTGGAAACCTTTTGGAATTCCTTGTAAGCTTTGACCGCACCCGATACGTCTTCCTTGACTACCAAAAATGCAGAGGATTCCTTCAGGAATTCCTGCATAGGTTGCCAGCTTTCATCCCCTTCCACGGCAATCCGCATCAGGGTGTTCTTGGCGATCTTGCAAACGCCACCTTTCTCACGTAGACGTGTACGCAGATCGGTGATTTCTGCCACAGACAGCCCCTTGTAATCGATTACAAAGGTTAGTTGGGCTTCGCTCAGCAGCTCTTTAAGCTCTGAGACGATCTCCTTCTTGTCCTCTAACGTTCTCCCCATTCAATCTCACCTCCTTAAAAGTGGGAACGGTTGTCAAGCTTTTGCCCACAGGTCAGGGCCTAAAACAGCCGCCAGAAATTCAAAAACCCCGGCGAAGAGATGCCGGGGTTGACTCACAAAACTAGATTCACTGCTTAGTACAGTGAGTTTCTAGAAGCGAATGCATACCTCGGCAGGACTTTCAGCTAACACAAGTCAGCACCTGCTGTCTCCGGTTGTTATACAGTTTTAGGAAGTCAGACTCTAGACACTCTCCTGCAGAAGCTTCAACTGCTCAGTAAACCTATCAGCTCAAAAGCCTATATAGCTTCGGACAACTTGAAGTCACGCAGGCTGCTGACATCTAGAAAGATGGATGGACCCATCGTTGCTGAAATAGCCACACTGCGCCAGTAGCGACCTTTAGCCCCAGAAGGACGGTTGCGGTCAACACTCTCCTGTAGCGCCTTCAAGTTAACCAGCAGATCCTCACCTGAAAAATCCGCCTTACCGAACATAACATGAACAATCCCAGTTCGATCAGCCCGGTATTCCAATTTACCTGCTTTGAACTCCGAGATTGC
Organism: Pseudanabaena sp. FACHB-2040; assembly: GCF_014696715.1. Classification (NCBI taxonomy): domain Bacteria; kingdom Bacillati; phylum Cyanobacteriota; class Cyanophyceae; order Pseudanabaenales; family Pseudanabaenaceae; genus Pseudanabaena; species Pseudanabaena sp. FACHB-2040. Next base: position 416,917 of record NZ_JACJQO010000019.1, on the reverse strand, counting down.
TTGAGGCAGATCAAAAGTTACCGTCCCACCCTTAGGTGAGGGCATCAAACCCCGAGGACCAAGCTGACGACCGAGCTTAGCTACTTTAGGCATCATGTCGGGGGTAGCAATCAGGATGTCAAAATCCATCATGCCGCCCTGGATATCGTCAATCAGTTCCTCAGAACCTACGATATCAGCACCCGCATCGCTCGCCTCAGTCACCTTTTCGCCTCGGGCAATGACGGCTACTCGGATAGTTTGACCTGTGCCCTTAGGCAAAATCACCGTCGTCCGCAGCTGCTGATCCGTGTACTTAGGATCAATGCCCAGACGAATGTGGGCTTCAGCAGACTCAGTAAATTTGGCGTTAGCTGTTTCCTTGAGTAGGGAAAGCGCTTCTACCGGCTCATACAGCCGATCTTCAACTTTTTCCTGAAGCGCTTTCAGGCGCTTTGAAACTTTTTTAGCCATTTTGCTTGATACTCCTTGGGGTAATAACGAAGCTCAGCCTCTTCCCCGTAAACAACAAAGTTTATTTTCTCTGAAAGGCCCTGCTGAAAAAAGAATGTCAGGGCTAACAAGCCAGGGTTGCTACTACCCTAGTCTTGAACCGTAACACCCATATTACGAGCGGTGCCTTCAACGATATTCATAGCGGCTTCGACATCATTGGCATTTAAGTCAGGCATTTTTGTCTCGGCGATCTCCCGCAGCTGTTGGCGAGTGATGGAGCCTACCTTAACTTTTTGAGGTTCACCAGATCCACGCTCGATACCCGCTGCCTTTTTGATTAAAACCGAGGCTGGCGGCGTCTTCAGAATGAAGGTAAAGCTGCGATCCTCAAAGACGGAGATCTCAACCGGAACTACTAGGCCTACCTTATCAGCCGTTCTAGCATTGTACTCCTTGCAAAAGGCCATGATGTTGACCCCGTGCTGACCCAAAGCTGGACCAATAGGAGGCGCTGGGTTTGCCTTGCCAGCAGGAATGGCTAGCTTAATAATTGAAACAACCTTCTTCGCCATCGATTAACTCTCTTTCTGGACTTGATTAAATTCCAACTCTACCGGCGTGTCACGTCCAAAAATGGACAGCAGCGCCTTCAGCTTGCTGCGTTCGGGGCTAACTTCAATCACTTCCCCTTCAAAGTCTTTAAACGGTCCTGAGAGCACCAAAATCTTGTCGCCCGGTGCCATATCCACCTTGACCACAGGCTTTTGCTCTTCGGCCCGTTTGAAGATGCGCTCTACTTCAGTCATGCTCAATGGCATGGGTCTGACGTGGCCTCGGCCTCGACCGACAGCACGGCGCTGCTCTGCCCCTACAAAGTTGATGACGTGAGGCGTGTTTTTAACAACTGACCACGTTTCGTCATCCATCACCATGCGGACTAGCACGTAGCCAGGAAAGACCTTCTCGTCGATATTTTGTCGAGAACCGTCTTTACGCAGCTTGATTGCGGGAGTCTGAGGAATTTCGATGCGAAGCACGCGATTTTCCACATCCAGAGTCTTAGCTCTTTGCTCCAGATTTAACTTCACCCGCTTTTCACAGCCGGAAGCGACCTGAACCGCATACCACCGAGCTTTGCGCTTTAAGGCTTCTTCGGTAAGGTCAGGTCTGTCAAGCTCTTCTTCCGCCGTTTCAGGCGTGGACTCATCGTAGTTAAATTCGTCCGATGCGTAGGTCATCTAAAATACCTGCCTAGACATCCAGCCAAAGAGCTTATCTATCAAGTAGATCAGGGAGGCAGAAAGACTGACCATTAGAATGACAGCGGCTGATTCACTGATGAGCTGTTGACGGCTTGGCCAGACAACTTTGCCCAACTCTTCCTTGGTGTCCTGCAAAAAGCCCCCAACGTCAAGACCGCTGCCGCCAGCAGTGGGCTGGCTGTCAGCATCCTTGCGCTTTGTTTCTGTATTGGTGTCTTTCTTGACCACTGCGTTTGGCTCCTGTGCTGTCTGATGGAAGAGGTGGCAATTTACCGCCTCAAATAGCAGCCCAAGTGTGCACTTCTGGCTGCAATACGACCCCAAACTACCCAAACAACAATTCTACCCGAAGCTCAGTCAAGTCAGCTTAAATGCTTAAGACCCCTGTAACTTCAGGCAGAATTGGTGCCGTGTTCAGCGCGCCCTGAAGGACTCGAACCCTCGACATCAGGTTTTGGAGACCTGCGTTCTACCAACTGAACTAAGGACGCATGAGGCCAAACTTAATTTGGTTAACCCCACCCAATCAAGCTACCTTGGCCGTAACCAAGATCTTACTTGATCGGACGATCAAATCGCTGCTTCAAGCGAGTTGCTTTGCCCACCCGGTCACGCAGGTAGTAAAGCTTGGCACGACGAGCTCGACCCCGACGAAGCACGGTGATGCTAGCAACCCGAGGTGCATGAACCAGGAAAACCCGCTCAACACCGACTCCTTGAAAGATTCGGCGGACGGTGATGGCCTCGTTAATGCTCCCATTGCGCTTGGCAATGACTGTACCTTCGTAGGGCTGAATCCGCTCTTTGCCACCCTCTTGAATGCGAACGCCAACCCGAACAGTATCGCCGACATAAATGTCGGGCAGATCTGTTTTTAAGTGCTCCGCCTCAATCGAGCGGATGATTTGCTCTGCGTTCATAAAGGCCTGTCAAAGTCACGGTCTATCATTATACGGTAAGTACCGCAAAAAGCCAAATTTCTTTAAGCCCACTAACGAAACCGGAGATGGTTTGTAGTCGATGGCTTTAGACCTTGGCTTACCTACCGTACACTAAATGAGTAGCATTAAAGTAGACTGGCCCTGCCTCTTTTGCGAGTGTATTTTCCTTCAAAGACCGGATAACCCCCTTAATGCAGTATCTCCGTCAATCTCTCCTGACTATCTGTATTTGCCTCTATACGTTCATGGCGGTGGCTCTGGGCTTGAACTTCCTGGTGGGGCGAGTGGATAAAACGGCTGCGGTTGGTTTTTATCATCCTGATCTGGCTCCTGATATTTTTGAGGTTGTTGAGGCAGAGGATTCGCCAACATCTTGGGTAGAGTCTGTGCTGCAGGCCAGCTCAGACCCTTGCTTGGAAGAAATTTGCTTCTGAAGTTTGCTTCTAAGGTTGTTTGTCGGCTCTTTGGCCGTCGTGTCTGTGCCTTAACCGCTTTGTGATTTTTAAGCACTAGCTATTGATATGAAAATTTTGTCCCAGTTACTTTCAAAGCGTTCTTCTGAGGCAACTCGTTCTCGCCGCTCAGGTCGTCGGGCCAATGGTGTTGAGCTGAAGTCTGAGGCGGAGATCGCCATCATGCGAGAAGCCGCTCGCATTGTTGCGACCGTCTTGAAGGAAATCTCTGAGCAGGTCAAACCGGGCATGACCACGGCTGATCTGGACGAGTATGCTGAACAGCGCATTCGAGAGCTGGGGGCGACGCCTAGCTTTAAGGGGTACCACGGGTTTCCGGCCTCTATCTGTGCCTGTGTCAACGACGAGGTCGTGCACGGCATTCCTCGGGGTCGTAAGGTGATTCGGGTAGGGGACCTGCTTAAGGTCGATACGGGGGCTTACTACAATGGCTTCCACGGAGATTCGTGTATCACGATCGCAGTAGGTCAGATTTCAGAGCAGGGACAGCAGCTGATGGCAGCGGCTGAGGCAGCTCTCTATGCCGGTATTGGCCAGGTCAAGCCGGGCAATAGTCTACTCGATATTGCTGGGGCGATTGAGGACAGTATCAATGCCTCTGGCTTTAGCGTGGTCGAAGATTTTACGGGGCATGGCGTGGGTCGGAACCTGCATGAGGCTCCTTCAGTATTTAATTTCCGCACTCGTCAGTTGCCCAATGTGAAGCTCCTGCCGGGAATGACTCTGGCGATTGAACCGATTCTCAATGCCGGGTCGAAGCATACGCGCACGCTGAGCGATCGCTGGACTGTTGTGACTGTTGATCGCAGTCTCTCAGCCCAGTTTGAGCATACGGTTTTAGTAACTGAAGACGGCTACGAAATTCTTACCGATCGCACTCAGCTTTGAGCAGTGGTTTCTGCCGGCTGAGAATAGGGCTTTAGGCACGCCTGGCTACCGTACTCGATTTGGATAGCCGTATCGACGGTGTAAGCTTTTTGTTCGCCGGTAGCCGGGAAATTGTGCTGTTTAACCATCTCTAGCACTGCCGTATTTAGGAAGCCGTAGCCGGTGCTTTGGAGCAGACTGAGTTCTCCTTGAATCTGGCCGCTGGGACTAACCACTGCACCGACCACAGCAGGCAGTGGATCAGGGCTCAGGCAGACCCGCCGATGGTGCTTGAGCGTGAGGGATGACTCTAAGTCTTCATTCCACAGATCGGGTCGTCCGGCAGCCTGTTTGACAGACTCTATCCACTGAGACAGATTGACGCTGTACTCGGTTCCGCTGGTGTTGATGGGTGAGAAAGTGTATTGCTGCGTTAGGGCAGCTGCTAGCTGATTAATCTGGGTTGCTGGCAGCGTCAGGCTTTGGGCATGGGCTAGTAGCTTTTGGTGGATTGTTGAGTTAAACGGCTGCCGCTGAACAGACGGCAGGGGTGCTCCTGGATTAGGGGGGCTAGGCGGGGTATTTGACGGGGATTGACTAAGGGTAGGAACTGCGGCCCTCTCGGATGAAGCCGAGGGCTGATTCTGGCGGGATGTCTGATTGGTGCGATCGCGGCGAGACTGGGTCTGAGTTGGTCTTTGAGCCTGGTTACGAGCGTTGCTGCCTGCTGCTGGGGTGGCTGATGCTGTTCCTGGCGCTGATCCTGGGGGAGCTGCTGACTGGGCAGGACGGCTTTGGCTGCCGACTGCGGCAACTGGTGTTGAGGCGGCAGGCTGTGCGGCAGTGGGCTGGCTGGGGGGGGCACTGGGAGGAATGCGCGTGATGGCAATATCGTCTTGCTCAAAATCAGGTGGGGGGATGTCTGCCTCATCGGAGGCAGCGGTGGGAATGAAGAGCAAGGCGACGTGAAGCCCTAGGGATGCCAGCAGCATAGGAGCCCAAAAAAGTCGCCAGGAACCTGTTTTTTGCTTACTTTCGGAGGGTCTTCTCATGGTTTTGCAACTAGCGGGGATCGTTGTCCCACATAACGAGTAAGGTTGAGCCCTCAAGCTGAACCAGACTAATGTAGAAAACTGTTTGGCCTTCAGCGTTTTGGGCTTCAAAGAAGCGCTCTTCTACAAAGGCTTCTTGCTCCACAAAGCTTAATCCACTGGCTTCATAGGCAGCCTGCAGGCCGTCCCGCAGAATTGTACCAGGTTCTTTATCCAACCATCGGGCGGTGGTGTTTGGCAGTGCAGTCGGGGTGTGATCGACGTTAGCTAGAAACCGGTCGGCGCTGCTTGGATTTCTGAACCTCCTGCGATCTGGTAGCCCAATCGTACCCGTGTAGTCCGACACGCCAATATTGGGGAGGTTTGCGAAGAACTGCTGTCGGGAGGCCTGGGGATCGAAAGCAGGAGTGGCTGGAGGCTCGTCTGCGGGGGGGGCTTGGAATGGATCGTCTACTGCTGGAGGATCGTCGACAGGATTGTCTTCGGGCGGCGGCAGGGTATCGGGATTGGCTGGGGCGGCGGCGGCTGGGGAAGGAGCTGGTTGAGCTGTGGCTGGAGGCGTTTCTGCTGAGGGTGGAGGTGCTGTTTCAATCGGCTCAGGCTCAACTAGTTCAGGTCGAGCAATGCCGAGAATATCAATAACGGCAGGTTCTTCTTCCTCTGCTTCCTCTGGCTCTACAGCCGTCTGAGGAGAGGATAATGGAAAGGCCAGCAGAATAGCGTGAAGTGCTATCGAGGTAATGAAGAGTGGAGCCACCAGCCATTTTGAGAGGTAAGGTCTTTTTGAGGGTGAGGGCCTGAATTGATCGCCCATAACTAGGGTAATTGCTTGAGCAGTAGTGGCAATGGTGGTTACACGGAAGATGCGATCGCATCTTCCTGAGATCGCATCACAGCGCTGTCAAAAACTCTTGGGGTAGATGAACTGCCCCAAGAGTTTTGATGAGCTGCTGATTAAGGCGCTAAGGGAGGTCTACAGGGCAGCGAGTCCTTCGCTGTACTGAGCAGAGGGCAGCGGTACGTAACCAATTTCGGGAACGATGTCCTCGGCGTTGTTTAGGTAGTACTGCACAAAAGAGCGCACCTCAGGTTTCTCGAGGCTGGCTCTGCTGACGTAGATATAGAGTGGCCGGGATAGAGGTGTGTAGCTGCCGCTCTCAACGTTAGCGGGGGTGGGATAAACTCCGTCAATGGCAACGGCATTTAGCCTTTCTTGGTTTTCCAGGTAGTAGGACATGCCAAAGTAACCGAGGGCGTTGCGATCGCGCTCGACGCCGACGACTAGGATGTTGTCGTCTTCGCTGGCGGTGTAGTCAGCGCGGCTAGCCCCAGCTTCGCCCACAATTTCTTCTGTGAAATAGTCGAAAGTGCCGGAGTCTGTACCAGGGCCAAACAGGTTGATGGGCTGGTTGGGCCAGCTAGGATCGATTTGGTTCCAGCGGGTGATAGTGCCCTCGGCGTCGGGCTCCCACAGCATCTTGAGTTGTTCGACCGTCATTTCTTGGGCCCAAGTGTTGTCAGGGTTGACCACAACAGTGAGGGCGTCGTAAGCGACGGGAATTTCGATAAATTCGATGCCTGCTGCCGCACAGGCTTCTTTCTCTGAATCTTTGATGGGGCGAGATGCGTTGGAAATATCGGTCTCACCTTCACAGAATCTCCTGAAGCCGCCGCCGGTACCTGAGACACCGACAACAACTTGGCTGCCCTGGTTAGCCGCCATAAAATCTTCCGCCATCGCTTCGGAGATGGGGAAAACTGTGCTCGAGCCGTCGATTTCAATCAGTGCACTCTGGGACAGGGCCTGGGGAGCAGACACTCCTAGGGCTGCCAATGCTGCGATCGCACCTGCAACAGCAACACGATTGAGCTTAACTTCGCTCACAACCATACAATCACACTCCGTGGCGTTTGATATGTCAAAACTGGCCACACGTAACCCTATCGGCCCCAGGTAAAGGGTGAACCGTAAAGAGATTATGAGAGTGCGTTGAATTAATTAAAGAAAGGTAAAAGGGGTTGGCGATTACCTATTCAACTGCTAGCGAAACTCGATTGCCGCCAATGGCACGCAGCTCTGTCAGGAGATCGGCCACGGTTTCGTAGGACAGATCGCGATCTGCTTTGAGAATAATTTTGCCTTCGGGATTTTGGCCGAAGTAGGTGCGAATGCGCTGATCTAGCTGAGCCGACGAGATGGGCTGGTTATCCATAACCAAGTCGCCGTTGCTGTCTAGGCCCACAATTAAAGGGTCTACGGTCTGAGCGGCGGGTTCTTGATCAGCCCCTGTGACCGACTGCGGCAGCCGCACGTTGGCTAGCTGAGTTCCGGTTAGGGTCATGGCGATGATGATGAAAAAGGTCAGTACTGTCATCAGCACGTCCATCATCGGGACGAGGTTGACTTCGGGAATACCGGAACTGCGAGTGCGGTCTTGGAAGCGCATAATTTCTAGACCGAGTCAAAGATGGACAAAATTTACCCTCTAGCTTAACTGCTTCTGAGCTGCGATCGCAGGTGCCTTAGTCCAGTTAGCGGGGGGCTGGCCCAGGCGATCTCGCCACTGCTGCACTGGCTGGCGCAGCAGCGAGGGCAACCAGGTATCGTATTGGGGATAGACTGGCAGGCGCGGCTGCAGGTGCCAGTCGCCAGGCTGTAGACGGGCTGCCAGGCTCGCTGCCGTGGGGTGAGGATAGTCAGGATTGACTTCATCGGTGGGGCCAATGCCGCCCAGATCGTGGGCTCCTGCTTCTAGGCAAGCCAGCAGACAGGCATCATTGACCAGATTAGGCGGAATTTGCAGGGTGATGTCGGCAGGCAGCAGTTCTCGGCTCATCTGCACGACTTCGATTAGCTGCGCTGGGGGAAAGGGCTTTTCGGCTTTGGCCTGGGAGGTGCCAGGGCTGTGGGGTTGCAGAATGACCTCCTGAATGTGGCCGTGGGTGAGGTGGAGGGCTGCGATCGCACCCAATGTCTCCCGCCAATCTTCCGGCGTCTCCCCAATTCCTAACAACAGCCCGGTGGTGAAGGGAATCTGGAGTTCTCCAGCCCAGGCCAACTGTTGAAGCCGCAGATCGGGCACCTTACTAGGCGCGTGGCGATGAACTGTCTCTAGTAGCCGAGGCGTGATTTGCTCTAGCATCAGCCCCATCGATACGTTCACCTGCTTAAGACGAGCCATTTCGTCGAAGCTGAGCGGCCCGACGTTGGTGTGAGGCAAAAATCCGAGGTCTAGCGCCAGCTCACACAGGCTGTAGATATGCTCAAACCAGTCCTGTCGTCGTAGACTTTGGGGATGAACTTCGCCGCTTAGTATAAGAATCTCGATGACGCCCTGACCCTGAAGCTGCTGGAGCCGCTGTTGGGCTTCTGTCAGACTCAGCCACGAATCTTGCCCTGGATCGACCCGGAAGTTGCAGTAGGTGCAACGGTTAAAGCACTCGTAGGTGGGGACGAGGGTGTAGGCGGGGCTGTAGGTGATGAGGTGGGGCATTTGGGTGGAAGAGGGGTGGAGGGGTGGAGGGCGGTTTTGTGACGATTCTAATGGTAAGAACCCAGTAGGATAGTTGGGATTTCAAATCCTGCTTTGTGGCGATGAATGACGATATTCTCCGGTCTCTTCAGGCGGATCAGATTCGGTTTTTGCGGGTGGTGTGGTGTGACAATGCCAACGTGATTCGCGGTAAGGCGATTCATCGGGATGCGTTTGGGGGGGCACAGGAAGGGGTGGGGCTGTCGGCGGCGCAGCAGGCGATTCCGGTAATGGCGGATGCGGTAGCTCCGGGGAGTGGGCTAGGGCCGGTGGGAGAGGTGTGGCTGGTGCCAGATTGGGCTACGCTGCAGCGACTGCCCTATGCGCCGGGCCATGCGCGGGTGATGGGGGACATGGTGCGGGCGGGAGAGCCTTGGCCTTGGTGCGGCAGGCAGTTTCTCAAGCGGATGATTGGGCAGGCGGCAGGGCTGGGGCTGGAGATTAAAGCGGCTTTTGAGCCGGAGTTTTATCTGCTGCGGCATGAGAATGGGCAGATCTTGCCAGCGGATACTACAGTGTTTGCGGCTAGCCTGGCGATGGATTTGCAGCATGGGGTGATTAATGCGATCGCAGATGCCCTGAGCGCCCAAGGTGTTTTGATCGAGCAGTATTACCCAGAGTCGGGGCCGGGACAGCAGGAAATCTCGGTGTGCTACACGGATGCGCTAGCCGCAGCCGACCAGCACATTATTTACCGGGAAACGGTGCGGGCCGTGGCTCGTCAGCATGGTCTGGTGGCTTCCTTTGTGCCAAAGGTGTTTGAAGCGGCAGCGGGCAGTGGCTGTCACCTTCACCTCAGTCTTTGGCGCGATGGTGGGAACATTACCGGGAACGGCAGCGGTGCGCTCTCCTCTACAACTCAAGCGTTCACGGCGGGGCTGCTAACCCATCTCCCCGCGCTGATGGCCCTGACGGCTCCTAGCACCAATTCCTACCGCCGCCTACAGCCCCATTTTTGGAGCGGGGCCTTTCGGGCCTGGGGCTATGACAATCGGGAAGCGGCGATTCGAGTGCCTAGCAATCCTGCGCCGCCTAGCCCGACTCATATTGAGCTGAAGACGGTGGATGGGGCGGCGAATCCTTATTTGGCGTTGGGAGGTGCGATCGCAGCCGGACTAGACGGCCTCCAGCAAAATCTGCCGCTGCCTGAACCTATTGATTGCGACCCTGGCACTCTGAGCGAAGCCGAACGCAGCGCCCGCCAGATCGACCGGCTGCCGACTGACCTCAAAACCGCAATTCATGCTCTGCGGCAGAACCTGCCCCTCACCCAAGCGTTAGGAGAGCCGTTGGCCCAGACCTATTTGGCTGTGCGTCAGGCGGAGTGGGACGCGATGAAAGATTTGGACCTGGAAGGAGAAGTCCGGATGCTGCTAGAACGGTATTAATTTCTCACTGGTCAGGATCGATGCCTGCCTGCCGTAGACGCTCCTTAAGTTGCTCTAGCTGTGCCTCTGCCTGCTCGGCTCGCTGTTTTGCTTGCTCGGCCTGTTGTTCGGCCTGCTGGCGGGCTAAGGTTTCCTGCTTAAGCGAAGCGGCCAACTCTGCTGGAATCAACAGCCTCTCTCCTGTATCCTCCCGGTAAAAGCCGATGAGCTGGCCTTCTACCTGGAGCCGGAGCTTGAGCGGTTCGCTTCGTCCATCAGTAATTGGTTCGTAGATTTCTCCTCGCAGCCGATATCCTTTGAGCTGGCCTTCGATCCACTCGCCTTTGGGGTCAAACAGCCAGTATTCCTGAACGCCCATCTGCTCGTACAGGGTTTTCTTAAACACCTGGTCTTGCTCGCGGGTGCCTTTTGAGGTCATTTCAAAAACGACGGCTGGCACCTCACCCTCTTCCCAAGTCTTGTAGTTGTCGCGTCCCCCCGGCTCCACATTGAAAATCACCATGACATCAGGAGCTACCCGCAGTCGGGGAAAGCCCTGAGCGTAATAGAGAAACTGGTTTCCCAATACCGTTGCTCGCTGCCCTTCCAGGTATTGCAGCAGCACTTCCATCGTGACCAGCAGGGCATAGAGATGCACGAAGCTTTCGGCCACAGGTTCACCATCGGAGCTGGGATAGTCAATCTCGGCCTCTGTCTGGGGTGAAAACGCAGCAGTCACGGCGATTCTCCAGAGGGGTTTCCTATCATTATGCTATTGGTCACTGTTGTGTCGCATTGCTGCCCTATGTCCTCTTCATTGCCCTCGGAATCGCCCTCAGATCGTCGCTGGCAGTTCTGGATCGACCGAGGCGGCACCTTCACCGACATCGTGGCGCAGCGGCCAGATGGTCAGCTAGTCGTACACAAGCTGCTCTCTGAAAACCCCGATCGCTATCAGGATGCGCCGATCCAAGGGATTCGAGAGCTGATGGGGGTGCCGGGGGATGCGCCAATTCCGGCGGAGCAGATTGCGGCGGTGAAGATGGGCACGACCGTCGCGACTAATGCGCTGCTGGAGCGCCAAGGCGATCGCACTTTGCTCGTCATCACCCAAGGCTTTAAAGACGCGCTGCGGATCGGCTATCAGAATCGGCCCAACATCTTCGCCCGCCAGATTGAGCTACCGGAAATGCTCTATGAACGAGTGATCGAGGTGGCGGAACGAATTAGCGCCCAGGGAGAGGTGCTGCAGGGGCTTTCGCAGGAGGAGGAGACGCGATTAATCACATCGCTACAAGAGGCGCTGGCAGCGGGGATTCAATCCTGTGCTGTCGTGCTGATGCACGGCTACCGCTACCCGGTTCATGAGCAGCGGGTAGCAGCTCTGGCGCGTCAGGTTGGCTTTACCCAGGTGTCGGTTTCGCATCAGGTCAGCCCCTTGATAAAGCTGATCAGCCGAGGCGATACAACCGTAGTAGATGCGTATCTGTCACCGATTTTGCGGCGGTATGTAGATCGGGTGGCGGGGGAGTTAGGGGGAGTGGGAGTGGATGAGTGGATAAGTGAATGGGTGGATGGGGAAGGTAAGGGAGAGGGGAGGACGCAGAGCGGTGGAGCAGGGGAGTGGGGGAGCGGAGAAGAACAATTGCCCGAAACCTTAAACCCTAAACCTAAAACCCTAAACCCTAAACCTAAACCCCTAAACCCTTTACCCTCTGCCCCCCTCCCCCGTCTCATGTTCATGCAATCCAACGGCGGCCTCACCGATGCGGCGCTCTTTCAGGGTAAGGACAGCATCCTGTCAGGCCCAGCCGGGGGTGTTGTCGGAGCAGTGCAGACTAGCCGCATGGCGGGGTATAGCAAAATCATTGGCTTTGACATGGGCGGCACCTCAACGGATGTGTCTCACTACAGCGGCGAGTATGAGCGAGCTTTTGAGACGGAGGTGGCGGGGGTGCGGCTGCGGGCACCGATGATGGCGATTCACACGGTGGCGGCGGGGGGCGGCTCGATTCTGAGCTTTGATGGGTCGCGCTATCGGGTGGGGCCTGCTTCGGCGGGGGCGTATCCGGGGCCTGCGTGTTATCGGCAGGGAGGGCCGTTGGCGGTGACTGACTGCAATGTGATGGTGGGCAAGTTGCAGCCTGCATTTTTTCCGCATGTGTTTGGGCCGGAGGGGAATTTGCCGCTGGAGGGGGAGGGGGTGCGATCGCAATTCACTGCCCTAGCTGAGCGTATTCAGAGTGAGACGGGCGATAGGCGAACGCCGGAGCAGGTGGCGGCAGGGTTTCTTGCGATCGCAGTTGAAAAAATGGCCAACGCCATCAAAAAGATCTCTGTTCAGCGAGGCCACGATGTATCGGAATATGCCCTCTGCTGCTTTGGCGGCGCGGGCGGCCAGCACGCCTGCATGATTGCCGATGCTCTGGGCATTCGAGAAATTTTTCTGCATCCTTACGCAGGCGTGCTCTCGGCCTACGGCATGGGGCTGGCCGATATTCGGTCGGTGCATGAGCGCTCAGCTGAAGCTGCTTTGTCGGAGGCCAATCGAGCTGATCTAGAAGCCCTCTTAGCTGACCTGGCAAACCGGGGCAAAGCTGATTTGGCGAAGCAAGGTATCACCGTCCCTGAAACAGCCGCTCCCCTAGAATCTACTGCCCAGCTTCAAGTGTTGCCCCAGGTTCATTTGCGCTACGAGGGCACCGATTCGACGCTGCTGGTGGATTTTGGAACAGTGGCGGAGATGCGATCGCACTTCGAGCGCCTGCACCACCAACGCTACGGCTTCACCCTGCCCGACAAGCCCCTGATCGTCGCCACCGTCTCGGTGGAAGTCATCGGCAAAACCGAACTGCCCGAAGAACCCCCGCTTCAGGCTCAAAGAAGTGCTTCCCTAAAACCCAAAACTACCGTCCCCGTCTACACCGCAAATCAGTGGTGGGACACCCCCGTTTTTGATCGACAAGACCTTATCCCTGGCGACACCATTACTGGCCCTGCCATCCTAATTGAGCCAACAGGCACCAACGTTGTCGAACCTGGCTGGTCAGCAAGTTTGACAGAGAGGGGGTATTTGATTTTGAGAAGGGAGGAGAGGGGAGAGAAGAGAGAGGAGTGGGAAGGCAGCAGGCAGCAGGCGGACAGCGGAAGCTCTCACCCCTCCACCCCTTCACCCCTCCACCCCTCCACTCCCCCCGATCCCGTCATGCTCGAAATCTTCAACAACCTCTTTCGGGCCATTGCTGAAGAAATGGGCGTGACGTTGCAAAACACTAGCTACTCAGTCAACATCAAAGAGCGTCTAGACTTTTCCTGCGCCATTTTCGACCAGCATGGGCAACTGGTAGCTAATGCGCCTCATATCCCAGTTCACCTGGGATCAATGGGAGAAAGCATCCAGAGCCTAATTCAGGCCAAGGGCGATCAGCTCAAGCCGGGGGATGTCTACATGCTCAACAACCCCTACAACGGCGGTACCCACCTCCCTGACATCACCGTCATCACCCCCGTTTTCCTTCCCACCGATTCCACTTCCCCAGCCACCCATCCGTCTATCCACCCATCTACTTCCCCCACCCCTCCCCTCTTCTACGTCGCCTCACGCGGTCACCACGCTGACATCGGTGGCATCACCCCAGGCTCCATGCCCCCTGCCAGCACCACGATTGAAGAGGAGGGGGTGCTGATCGATAACTTTCTGCTGGTCGATGGCGGGGAGTTTCGAGAGCGGGCGCTGCTGGATCTGCTGACGGGTGCGCCTTACCCAGTGCGGAACTCGACTCAGAATGTGGCGGATTTGCAGGCGCAGATTGCAGCCAATGAGAAGGGGGCGCAGGAGCTGCGGCGCATGGTGGAGCACTATGGCTTGGAGACAGTGCAGGCGTATATGCAGCACGTTCAGGACAATGCTGAGGAGTGCGTGCGGCGGGTGATTGCGGTGCTTAAGGATGGGGCGTTTACCTATGCCTTGGATGATGGCAGCGAGATCCGGGTAGCGATCGCAATTAACCCCGAGGAGCGCAAAGCCCGCATTGATTTCACGGGCACCTCGGAGCAGCGACCTAGTAATTTCAATGCGCCGTCTGCCGTGTGTAAGGCGGCGGTGCTCTATGTGTTTCGGACGCTGGTGGATGATGACATTCCGCTTAATGCGGGCTGTTTGAAGCCATTAGATATCGTGATTCCAGAGGGTTCTCTACTAAAACCACGCTATCCGGCGGCAGTGGTGGCGGGCAATGTGGAGGTGTCGCAGGCGGTGACGGATGCGCTGTATGGGGCGCTGGGGGTGATGGCAGGTTCTCAGGGCACGATGAACAACTTCACCTTTGGCAATCAGCGGCACCAGTATTACGAGACGATTTGCGGCGGTTCGGGGGCTGGCCCTGGCTTTGATGGGACGGATTCCGTACATACTCACATGACCAATTCCCGGTTGACTGATCCGGAGGTGCTGGAGTGGCGCTTTCCGGTGCTATTGCGGGAGTTTTCGATTCGGCGGGGCAGCGGCGGCAGCGGCCAATACCGAGGGGGCAACGGCATTGTGCGGCGACTGGAGTTTCGAGAAGCGATGACGGCAGCGATTCTCTCTAGCCATCGGCGGGTGCCACCCTTTGGTCTGTCGGGGGGAGAGCCGGGTCAGGTGGGGGAGAATGCGGTGGAGCGGGCGGAGGGCACTATCGAGATCCTGGGCAGCCAGGCGACGGTGGCTGTGGAGGTGGGGGATGTGGTTGCGATCGCAACCCCCGGCGGCGGCGGCTACGGCCCCTGTCAGCCGGACTAACTGCAGTGGCTGTCAAGTGTTACAGTACGAGCGACGCCCCCGCCAACGGTGGCGCTTTTAACCAGGCACCTTGAAACCCGCATGACCCCTGAGCAACGATTTGAAATGATTGAGCAGCGGCTCGCTAGCGCCACCGCAATTTTAGAAGCGGCCTCGGCTCAGCAGGCGGCTCTGATTGAGCAGCACATGCAGGTGGTTAGCTTGCTTAAGGCCACTGCGGCTCAGCAGACAGCGCTGGTGGAAATGGTCAATCAGTTGACGGCCCAGGTCAATACCTATGTGGCAGCCGGACAGCAGGTTTAGCAGCGTGTTGGTAGGTTAGTGTCGAGCTTGCAAGGCGCTATAAAGCTTGAGACTGTTGAGTTTTGCCAAGCCCCAACTCAACCTGCGGGGACTCTACTGTTTGCGAGGATGGGTGCGTCACGCGCTACGATGACGCACCCTACTAACGCTATGGGGACTGAACTTATTGTGCTAGTGGCTGAGTGGGGAGACGGTAGCGCTGTAGGTAACGCAGCACGTCGCTGGGGTCAGGACGAATCAGCAGGCCATTTTCTGGAATGTCGATGACGTGGCTCCACTCAAATTGCTCGGCATAGCCCAGCAGGTGCAGGCTGTTGATTGCGCCTTGAATTGCTGTTTCTGAGCCAACTAGATACAGGCGTAAGCGCTCACGCTTGGGCCGGATTGGGGCTACAGGCGCAGGAGGCCGTGCCGCCTCGGCGAGAGGAGACGACAAGAAGTATTGAATTTGCAGCATTTCAGGGATTCCTTGGAAATTAATGGGTAGGAATCCCCGAAAAGATGGTTTTTCCCAACAGTGAGCAAGTAACAGAGCGACCTAAAATAGGACAGCCCTGAGACAGGTGTTTGCTGTCAACGGGTTAGGCGCTGGTTGATGTTGGCGCATCTGCCAGTGCCGCAGACCAAATTTTCGGGGCAAGACAAGCTGCTGTGAGACAGCTATAGCTGAGCATGCTATCTGATTTGATCTCTAAAGACAAGTAAAAACTGATACGGCTTTTGATGAGCCAGCCTTAGACCCCAGGGTTCTTAAAGAACCCTGGGGTCTGTATGTTGCGCGGATTTAGGGGCGCTGGACTAGGGTGCGATCGCACCTCAAAGAGACAAAAAGACAACAGGCAGACAGACGCTGATGGCTCATTCTTACTCAGCAAAGAGTTCGGCCAAGACGGCTAGAACGTCCTTCTGCGTCACCACCGGAATGGCCCCCAGCTTTTTGATGATGCGCTTTTTATCAATTGTGCGGAGCTGATCGAGCACGATTTGTCCGGCTTTGCCTTCAAACTCGCAGGTAATGCGGGTGGGGTAGTCACGGCCTTTCGTAGTCATGGGGGCCACGATGAGAGTTGAGATGTAGCGATTCATCTCATCGGGGGAGACGACTAGGCAGGGCCGGGTTTTGCGAATTTCGTTGCCAATGGTGGGATCGAGGTTGACAAGAATAACATCGAAGCGCCTGATCACCACGTCCATTCATCCTCATCCCAGTCGCTCAGGCTGGGGCTATTTTCATCGAGCAGGGTATCGTCTTCAAACTCGGCCATCTGCTGAAACTGGTCGGCCCAACTGTGGCGGGGGGCCTGCACCGAGCGGATAATAAGCTGGTCAGCTTGAATCTCTAGCTCAACTTCGCCAGATAGCCCCAACTGCTCCAGAATCGGCTTGGGAATGCGAATGCCCTGGGAGTTGCCAATCCTGACAATGCGGGTGCGGGTTGTGGCGGTGGAGGCGACCATGATCAGTAGGTGTAGTTACAGCGTAATTACATAATAGTCTAAGCCCCTTTTAAACGGTCTGCGATCGCATCTAAAACTTGCTCGCTTAACCTCCAACGGGGCTTATCCTCCGGCGTTAGCCAATGGTTGGGTCCTTCACTGCGCTGGTCTAAAATCGCCTGCTGTAGCTGCTGTAGCTGATCAAGGTTCATATCAGAAAGCATTTTGCTGGCTGCTTTAAGCGCCGCAAACTGCTCAAATGCCGAACGAGGCTGAGCGATTGCGTTGACCACCAGACTAAAACACTCCCGGTAGGGATAGCGGTGTAGCATCTGCAGGGCCACAATGCGATCGCCCTCACTGCCTCGATTGAACATTGCTGAGATGGTCTGAGAGTCGCAATGGGCCTCTCCCGCCATCGCCCGAATCCGGGCTGTAATCTCCTGCATCCGGAACGTGCGCTGACTGCCTGACGACATCACCCGCCGCACTTCTTCATATTCTCTGGCTAACGAACTGAGACGATCGCGGGCCTCGGCTTCGCTGCCTGCTGCCGCTGCCCCTAGCTTCTGTTCGGCCTCCTGACGCACGGCGGCTACCTGCTCCTGTTCAGCCTTGCCCAGCGATGGCTCGACCGAGTCTAGCGTTGCAATAAGCTTGGGCAGCAGGCTAATCAGGCCCGGTGTATTGGCTTCTCCAGCTCCCGTTTTAATGCCGCCGCCCGCAACCGCCAAAATTCGCAGCAGCACTGGTAGCCAGATCAGGCCAAACATCACCGCTGTAATCGATTTGATACCAAAGTTAAATGACCAGCCCGTTTGAGCTGAATAGGCGACATCGATCATGCTTAGGAGGATAACCAGCACCGCTGTCACTAGCCAGAGCCGAGGCAGCAGCAGCAACAGTTCCAAAATGGCATTGAGCTGGCCGAGCGGTAGCTCAGTGGAGTTGAAATTGCGCTTCATCCCTAAAGAATTACCTGGATAACCTCCAAATACTAGAGAGAAAACCTGCTTTCTTACACGAATTTTTCGGTAACCTAATGGCGACTAGTCTGGTGGTGAGGTATAAGATGAAACGCCTAATGGTGTTAATGGTTCTGATGCTGGGGGGATGGATGGGCGCTCAAGGTTCTGGCTGGGCCGATGGGATGCCCCCTGGAATGGCCCAACCTCAAACCGCTCCTACGAGTGCCCCCACTGCCCCACCGGCCCCTGGTGCCCCAGCGCGACCTGCCCAGCCCGATGCCTACACCCGAGCTATGCTGCTTGGCTATGCGGCGGCTGAGCAGGGGGATTATCAAACGGCTTTGATCAACTTTCGGCGGGCCTTGGCGGCCCGGCCTAACGACCGCTACGCTCAGGCTGCCATTCGCAACATGGAGTCATTTATCGTCGAACAAAGAGAGGCGGCGAGGCGGCGAGAAATTGCTACCTTGCAGGCTCGCTTAACTGCAGCGGTAGGGCAGACAGACTGGTCTTGTGCGGCGGCAACCGTTGATCAGCTAACGACTTACTTTCCAGCGACTTCGCTAGAGCGAGCTCAGCTTGTGGCCTATCGGGGCGAGATTACTGGCTTTTTAGAGGCCCGCAGCAATGTAGAAACCTGGTCCACAGTTTGCCTAGGGCTGGGGCAGCCGTAGACACAGGTTCTCCCAACCATCCCCGGATTCGCGGTCTAAGATGTGGTACTTAAGAATAAGTCAGCGTATTCGGGGATGTGGACCATGAAGCGTCAAGGGTTGGTATTAGCTGGGGTATTGGCAGCTACTGTGCTGTTTCCACTGTCTGCGGAGGCGTTTAGCTCCCGCGACTTGAGACAGCTAACTCGCTCCAACGCCTGCCCTGGCTGTAATTTGGCTGGCCTTAGATTGCGGGGCGGCGATCTCAGTGGTGTAGATCTCAGCGGTGCTCAACTCGGTGAAGCGCAGCTATTTGGGGCTAACTTGAGTCAGGCCGTTTTAAGCGGGGCAAGCATGCCCAGCGTCTTTCTCAGTGCGGCCAATCTAAGCGAGGCTGATTTGAGCGGAGCCGATCTCAGCCGCGCCTACCTGAGCCAAGCCAATCTAACCAACGCCAACCTGCAGGGGGCTAACCTGAGGGGAGCCATGTTGAGTGGCGCTAATCTAAGCGGGGCCAATTTGAGAGAGGCAGATATTCGCTTTGCGATTTTAAACACCACGCGGTTTTGTGGCACGACGATGCCCGATGGCGCTGTCAACAATAGCGGCTGCTGATTGGGCAATCTGAGCGATTTTTAAGCATATGGCAGATCCCGGCAGCTCAAATATTGCGGACCTGCGTGCGGGCTATACGCTGCCGGTGTTTGCTTGCGCCAGTGCGATCGCAGCTCTGCGCCACCTGCTCAATGCCACCGACAGGCCCAGCAGTGTCTCGATTAACCTGATTGAGCCTGACCAAACTGCCGATATTCCCGTTGAGCAGATAGCGGCACTGCCCGATGGCTCAGTCTTGGCAATCACTCGCAGCGATCCTGGCAGCAATCTAGACCTAACCCGCCACACGCCTATCTGGGCAGTCGTGAACTGGGGCCCTGCCGACCAGTCAGAGCGTATTTTGATCGAGGGCGGCGAGGGCATTGGCAGGCTGCGGGAGGGCGACAAAGCCGCCATTTACCGCTACGCAACCCGACTGCTGCAGGCCAACCTGACCCCTCTCTTGCCCCCCGATAAAGCTCTGCGGGTGACGATTATTTTGCCGGAAGGGCGGGCACTGGCGCAGCGCACCTCTAATGAAGCGTTTGGCGTGGTGGAGGGGCTGTCGCTGCTGGGAACGGGCGGCATTTCCCAACCCTTGAGTGCCCCCGGCCAGCTAGAGGCGTTTCGACAAGAACTCAAAGACAAGGCGGCCCGGTTCGACACCTTGGTGTTTTGTATCGGGGAAAACGGGCTGGATTTAGCCGCTCAGATGGGCGTGGCTCCCGACTGTCGAGTGAAGACTGCAAACTGGCTGGGGCCGCTGCTGGTCGAGGCCGGTAATCAAGGGCTGCCGAAGGTGTTGCTGTTTGGCTACCACGGCAAGCTGATCAAGCTGGCTGGCGGCATTTTTCACACCCATCACCATGTGGCCGACGGCAGGCAGGAGATTTTGGCGGCCCACTGTGCAGCGGCAGGGCTGCCGCCGGACGAGGTCCGGCATGTCCTTGCTAGCGAAACGGTGGAGGCTGGCCTCAAGCACCTGCGGCAGCTAGACGCGGCTTGGGTGGAGCGGGTGTATGGTGCGATCGCAACTCGCATTGACCAGCGGGCCAGTGACTACGTCTTTGCCCTCAGTGCCCAACGCTTGACCGTAGGCTCACTGCTATTTGATCGCAGCCGTAGGGTAATTACAACCAGTTCAATTGGAAATGCACTGCTGAGAGAAACTTTGGTAAGCTAGAAGGAATAATTTTTTTTACAAATTGTCTGGGGCGTTTGCTCACTCGTTCTGCTGCCTAAGAACGGGGCCTTTTCGGGTATCTGTCTTTTTACTCACTGTTTTCTAAAGTATTCCTTTTAGTTATTCTTTTCTGTCGCAGTTTTGTCGGTTTTGTCCACACGAGCATTTCCAGGATTGAACAGTGACCCTTCAAACTGAAAAACTAGCCAACCTTGACGATACGTTTCTGCAGAACGTCGATCGCCAAATGCTGGTCATTCTCGATTTTGGCTCCCAGTATTCTGAGCTGATTGCCCGCCGCATCCGGGAAACCGAGGTGTACTCCGAGGTGCTGTCTTACCGCACTACGGCTGAGCAGCTGCGGCAGCTCAATCCTAAGGGCATTATTCTCTCTGGTGGCCCCAATTCTGTCTACGACACTGGCGCACCCCACTGCGATCCCGAAATTTGGAAACTGGGCATTCCCGTAATGGGCGTGTGCTACGGCATGCAGCTGATGGTGCAGCAGATGGGCGGCAAAGTTGAGCGGGCCGACCGGGGTGAATACGGCAAAGCTTCCCTATTTATTGACGATCCCACCGATTTGCTGACCAATGTCGAAGACGGCAGCACAATGTGGATGAGCCACGGCGACTCGGTGACCGCAATGCCCGAGGGGTTTGTTGTTTTGGCCCACACCGACAACACGCCTTGCGCTGCGATCGCAGATCACGAGCGCAAGTTCTACGGCGTGCAGTTTCATCCAGAAGTGGTTCACTCCACTGGCGGCATTGCCTTAATCCGCAACTTTGTCTATCACATCTGCAACTGCCAGCCCACCTGGACGACCGAAGCCTTCGTTGAAGAAGCGATTCGCGAAGTGCGGGCCAGAGTTGGAGACAAGCGGGTGCTGCTAGCCCTGTCTGGAGGCGTGGATTCGTCTACACTAGCCTTTTTGCTGCACCGGGCCATTGGCGATCAGCTCACCTGCATGTTCATCGACCAGGGCTTCATGCGTAAAGGTGAACCAGAGCGCCTGGTCAAAATCTTTGAGGAGCAGTTTCACATCTCGGTTAGCTACGTCAATGCGCGCGATCGCTTCTTAGAGAAGATTGACGGCGTGACCGACCCCGAAGTGAAACGCAAGCGCATCGGGCACGAATTTATTCGGGTATTTGAAGAAGAGTCACGGCGGCTTGGCCCCTTCGACTATCTGGCCCAAGGCACTCTTTACCCCGACGTGATCGAGTCTGCTGACACCAACGTGGACCCTGCGACAGGCGAGCGGGTTGCAGTTAAGATCAAGAGCCACCACAATGTCGGCGGCCTGCCCAAAGACCTACAATTCAAGCTGGTCGAGCCCCTACGCAAGCTGTTCAAAGACGAAGTGCGCAAAGTAGGTCGCTCCATTGGCCTACCGGAAGAAATTGTTCGCCGCCACCCCTTCCCCGGTCCCGGCCTAGCCATTCGCATCATTGGTGAAGTCACCTCTGAGCGTCTTAACATCCTGCGCGATGCAGACTACATTGTGCGCGAAGAAATTCGCCTGCGCGGCATCTACCACGATTTCTGGCAAGCTTTTGCAGTGCTGCTGCCGGTTCGTAGCGTCGGCGTGATGGGCGACCAGCGCACCTATGCCTACCCAATTGTGCTGCGCCTGATCACCAGCGAAGATGGCATGACCGCCGATTGGGCGCGAGTGCCCTTTGATCTCCTAGAGACAATTTCTAACCGCATTGTCAATGAAGTCAAAGGCGTTAACCGAGTCGTCTACGACATTACCTCCAAGCCGCCTGGCACCATCGAGTGGGAATAGGCATTAGGGTTGTCTGAGTAAAAAAGGTAGAGACAATGTCTCTACCTTTTTTGCATTTTTATAAACAGAACTTGCCATACTAAATTGGCTCAGAATTGCCGAAAAGACTTCCCCCAATCGAAAAATTCAAATAAGATAGCCGCACATAGGTTCGTCCTTGAAAGCCTGATCTACAGGGAACGAAAAAAGGGCGTGACCACGCTTCCTAATAACGGCAATTTTTGATAGGGGTTAATTCAGGTAATGGCTATGAATATTAATTTAACCGTTCATACTGACGATGATATGTTTGTGGCTGAGCACAAGTCTCACTATTTCTCGACCGGGGAATCTGCGCTTAAAAATATCATTGCAGCTTTAAGTACTTCTCAAGAGAAAACGATAAACACTATCCTAGATTTGCCTTGTGGCTATGGTAGGGTGCTGAGGCATCTTCATGCTTACTTTCCTGAGGCTGCAATTACCGCCTGTGATTTAAATCGAGGAGGGGTTGATTTTTGCGTTGAAACCTTTGGGGCAAAAGGCGTCTATTCAAGTCAGAATCTGCTTGATTTGGCTCTTGATCAAACCTTTGATTTAATCTGGTGTGGCTCTCTCTTGACGCACTTGGAAGAGGAACGTTGGCCATCTTGCCTGCAATTTTTCTCTCAACATTTAACTGAAAACGGTATTTTTGTCTTTTCTACGCACGGTCGGCGGGCCTACAATAACCTCCGGAGCCTCAAGCATTCTTATGGTCTGCACGAGCAGGCTGGCCATGAGCTGCTCAAGGACTATGAGGCAACTGGCTTTGGCTATGTAAACTACGCCAGTCATCCTGATTATGGGGTTTCTCTCTCTGCCCCATCCTGGGTTTTTAGGCAGCTTGAGCAGCGCCCTGAGCTAACCATTACTGCCTTCTCAGAGCACAGCTGGGATCAGCATCAGGATGTTTTCGCTTGCCAGAAGGGGACGGTTTGACAGCCTCTGGGCAGGGTACCTAAAAAATAGGGTCTTCCTTGTTTTAAGCCCTTGGAATAGGAGCACTGTTGGGAGATATTTCCCCTGAGGGATGGGGTAAGGACACGATCGCGGCTATACCTAGAGCACTGCACTAATATGTCGCCATGCCTCAGCTCGCCTCTCCACCCAACGTCTCTTCTTCTAAGTGGATCGACACGTTTGCTCGATTGGGCTACGCCACTAAAGGCATTATCTACAGTCTCATTGGTCTGCTGGCGCTCCTGGCAGCTTTTCAAGCCGGGGGTCAGACTACTGATAGCCAGGGTGTTTTGACTACGCTGGCGGGTCAGCCGTTTGGTAAGTTCATGCTGTTTCTAATTGGCATTGGCTTTGCCTGTTATGCCCTCTGGCGGCTGATAGAAGTTGTCAAAGATCCAGAGCATCCTAATAGCTCAGGTGCCGAGAGTGTTTTTCACCGCCTGAGTTATCTCGTCAAGGTGGGCATTTACGGAGGGTTAGCCTTCACCGCGTTTAAGCTGGCTATGGGTTCTGGTGGCGAGAGCGGCAGCTCCAGCCAGGATTCGGTTGCCCGCATCATGGCGCTGCCGTTGGGCCGCTGGCTGATTGCTCTAGGCGGTGCCATTGTCCTCGGTGGCGCATTTTATGAGATGTACAGAGGCTTTAAGGCGAAGTTTCGGGGCAAGCTCAAGCTGCAGGAAATGAGCGCAGACGAACGTACCTGGGCGACACGGGTAGGTAGACTGGGGCTGATTGCCCGAAGCATTGTCTTTAGTCTGATTGGCATCTTCGCCCTACAGGCTGCTTACTATACCAATCCCAGTCGGATTCAAGATCCTGGCGAGGCGCTGCAAACGCTACAGCAGTGGGCCAACCCCTGGGTCTTCGCTGTGATGGCCCTAGGGCTACTGGCCTATGGCATCCATATGTTTTTCATGGCTCGCTATGGTCGCATTGCTACCGGGCAATAAGGAGACTTTGCCCTCTAGCCATAAACTCATGGGGTAAGCCATCAAAGAAGCTTTCCCCTCAAGATTTTACTTGTCTTGCCAATCACCCTGTATAGGAAGAAGGGTCTGTCGCTGTCTCTGTCAAAATAGGAATAGGGACATGCTAAAGTCTCCCTCTGGGGCGCTCTGGTGATTGCTATTTCTGACGAAACAATTGAACTGTCTGTGATTGAAGCCCAGCCTGAGCGACTGGATCGGTGGCTGACAGCCCATATTCAAAAGCTGTCTCGCAACCGCATTCAGAAGCTGATCGATTGGGAGTATGTTGAGCTTAATGGCGAGGTCTGCACCGACAAGAAGCGAGAGGTGCAGGTAGGCGACAAGATTAGCCTCACCATCCCCGAAACCAAGCCCCTTGATTTAACGCCAGAGCCCATTCCCCTCGACATTCTCTATGAAGACGAGCACCTGATTGTTATCAACAAGCCAGCGGGGCTGGTAGTGCATCCGGCTCCTGGCAACATGAGCGGTACCCTAGTTAATGCAGTGCTGGCCCACTGCGGCGAGCAGCTGTTGGGAATTGGTGGGGTGCAGCGTCCGGGCATTGTGCATCGGCTCGACCAGAACACGACCGGGGCGATTGTAGTCGCTAAGACCGACTTGGCCCATCAAGACCTGCAGGCGCAGATGAAGGCCAAGACTGCTCGCCGCGAATATTTAGGGGTGGTGTATGGTTTGCCCCCGCAGGAATCTGGCACAGTTGATGCCCCTGTGGGTCGCCATCCGGCTGACCGCAAAAAGCAAGCTATTGTGCCTGAAGAGAAGGGCGGCCGCCACGCCGTTACCCACTGGCAGGTCGAGGAGCGCCTGGGCAACTTTACCCTCTGTAGGTTTCGCCTGGAGACCGGCCGTACCCATCAAATCAGGGTTCACTGCGCCCACATTGGCCACCCCATCGTAGGCGATCCTACTTATGGCTCAGGTCGCTCAGTCGGTGTGAATTTGCCGGGTCAGGCGCTGCATGCTGAGCGACTAGAGCTGCGGCACCCCGCTACTGGGGAAACGGTGGTTGCGATCGCACCTCTGCCCGCTCATTTCCTGAAACTCTTGGACGTTCTGCGTAAGCGGAGTTAGGGGAGACGTGGGAGGGACAGCGGGCAAAGAAGGGGGCAGCTGTCCCCATGATCCTACTAAAGCGAGCAGCGGGAGGTTAAAATGCCTTCATCCTATGCGCCGATGCACCTTCAAAGCGCATTTTGCAACTCATGGCTAAATCCAAACCCAACCCCTTTGAGCGGGGAGATCGGCGGGTCTACAGCGAATTTGGCAATACCCAGCCAGCCGCTCTGAATCGGGGAGTGCCGGATCTACCGCCCAACCAGCAGCAGATTCGGGTCCAGCCGTCTCGTAAAGGCCGCAATGGCAAGACAGTGACTGTAATCACTGGCTTTCAGCACTCGCCACAAACCCTGGCGACACTGGCCAAGCAGCTAAAGGCACAGTGTGGTACAGGCGGTACTGCCAAAGACGACACGATTGAAATTCAGGGAGATCACACCCAAAAGCTTGTCGATTTGCTGGTAGCAAAAGGCTACCAAGCCAAACGCAGCGGTGGCTAAGCTGCTTTGGGGTTGGCCCAATTTACGTACGGCATTTTTTAGGAGATAGGCATGTTCAAGCTTGGTCGGGGCTGGCGCAGTGGGCTAACTGCATCAGCCGGGTTTATATTGGCCCTGTTACTGGTGTTGGCGACAGGGGCCGGACTGCCGCTGCAGGCTCAGGTCTTTCCTCGCCCGACGGCCCCTGCTTCGCCTGCCCCGGTAGTCGTGCCTGCACCTCCAGTTATTCCCCGCGACATTCAAGGGCACTGGGCTCAGGACTGTCTACGGTTCTTGGCTCAGCAGCGCACGATTGCGCCAAATCAGGAGGGGTTCTTCTACCCAGATGAGGCGATTACTTGGGGCGACTTTGTCGGTGTGCTCAATTTGGTGTTTCCTTCAGGTCAAGCCGGCAATTGGGCCAGTCCGTTAGAGCGGGCCTTGGGGCTGACCAGCGTGGCCAATGTGGTGTCCCACTATCCGCCTCACTACTTCGTTCCGACTCGGCCAATTGCTCGGGCAGAGGCGATTATGGCGCTGGCTGCCAAGCTGGAGGCAGCATATCCGACGGTTGCCAATGGAGTTTTAGCCAGCAGCTTGAGTGATGCCAGTCAGGTACCTGCCTATGCCCGTGAAGGCGTTGCGGCGGCCCTAATGCGGGGCTTGGTAGTGAACTATCCGGAGGCCCGGCAGCTTAACCCCAACCAGCCGATGACACGGGGCGCGGCTGCAGCGCTGCTCTGTCGGGCCAATGGCGATCCGACTGTGCAGGCGCTGGTGCCTGCTCAGTATGTGCCTGCCTTTCCTCAGCCCCAAAGCCCTGCTGCCCCAGGGCGAGAAACGCGAGGCGTCTGGCTGACCAACATTGACAGCAACGTGCTGTTTTCTAGGGAAAACCTCGAAGCTGCGGTCGACCGCCTGGCGGCGCTAAACATTAATACCCTCTACCCCGTGATCTGGAACTGGGGCTACACCCTTTTTCCCAGCCGCTCAGCGGAGCGGGAACTGGGGGTTAAGCAGCACCTCTATGGGGAAACCAGTACGCCTCAGCTCGAAGCGGCTCAAGCCGACCGGGACATGCTGCAGGAGTTGATCGAACTGGGCCATGCTCGGGGCATGAAGGTGATTCCCTGGTTTGAGTTTGGCTTTATGGCCCCCGACAACTATGTGCTGGAGCGCCGCCACCCAGACTGGTTTACTCAAAAGCGGGTGGAAGTGCCCGAAACGCCGCTGATTCCGAGCATCTTGCAGCGGTTGCCAGGGGTTGAAGCAGCGCCGCCACCGCCCGATCCGCGTATCTGGCTAGAGGGCAACGTGTTGCCTAGACTGTGGCTCAATCCCTTCCACCCCCAGGCCCAGAAGTTTCTGCTGGAGCTGACCAACGATGTGATGTCGAACTACGATGTCGATGGATTTCAGGTGGATGATCATTTGGGGCTACCGGTTGAGTTCGGCTATGACCCCTACACAATCAATCTTTACAAATCAGAGCATGAGGGAAATGCTCCGCCCGATGACTATGCAAATGCCGAGTGGGTGCGCTGGCGGGCTAATAAAATCTCTGACTTTATGGGCCAGATTCACAAGCTAGTCAAAGCCCGCAAGCCTCAGGCTGTGGTGTCGGTTTCGCCTAATCCGTACCCCTTTTCCTACGTCAATTACCTGCAGGACTGGCCTGAGTGGCAGCGCCGGGGCATCATTGATGAGCTGATTGTGCAGATTTACCGGGATGACCAGAACCGCTTTATTTGGGAGCTTAATAAGCCATCTATCGAAGAGGCGCGCCGCCGCATTTCGACCAGTGTGGGGCTGCTCAGTGGGTTGCGGGCCAAGCCGGTGAATATGACCTGGCTGCGGGCACAGATTGATGCGGTGCGCGATCGCAACTTTGCAGGCGTGTCTTTCTTCTTTTATGAAACGCTCTGGATTGGCCCCGAGGGACCGCAGCAGCGTGCCGATGGGTTTAAAGAGGCGTTTCCCAATGTGGTGAGTCGTCCTTAGGGGCTCGTAGGTAAGGCCAAAGCGCGCCCAACCGATTACACTAGCGTTCAGTACTCAATGCGAGATCAAGGCCAACCTGGGGCAGCGGGCGCAATGCGCTCTGTAGCAGCAGGTTGGCTTTGGAGAGCACCATCCTTTGCCTATGCCGTGGTCTCGGATTATTAGCGGAATTGTTGCGATCGCAGTCGCTCTCGGCATGATCCTGCTGGGCGGCTGGTATTTCACGGTGGGCTTTGGCGTAATTGTCTTCCTCGGCCAGCTAGAAATTTTTCAGCTGGTGCGGGCAAAAGGCATTCTCCCGGCTGCCAAGACCACGCTGCTAGTCAGCCAAATTCTTTTGCTGACGGCCCACATTGCGCCTTCTCTAGCCAGTGCCCTGCTCACCGTTGGCGGCACTTTTATCTGCTTCTATCTGTTGTTTCAGCCCAAATTTGCCACCATTGCCGATGTGGCCGCGTCTATCCTAGGGCTGTTTTATGGCGGCTATCTGCCCAGCTTCTGGATTCGCCTGCGAGATCTGGGTAGCGCCGAGGTAGCTAACCTGCCGCTAGGAGGCTACTGGCCCGAATCTTGGCTGTCGATCACCGCGCTGCCTCAGGGGCTGACTGTCACCTTGCTGGCCTTTGCCTGTATTTGGGCCTCTGATATTGGGGCCTATGCCATAGGTCGCCTGTTTGGCCGTACTCCACTGTCCAACATCAGCCCCAAAAAGACCGTAGAAGGGGCGCTGTTCGGCATGGCGGCCAGCATCTGCGTGGGTCTGCTGGGCAGCTATTCGCTGCACTGGCCGCTCTGGCCGCTGGCCGGGTCGGCGCTAGGCATTTTAATTGGTACCTCCAGTCTGCTAGGCGACCTGACCGAATCGCTGATGAAGCGAGATGCTGGGGTCAAAGACTCTGGCGATTTGATTCCAGGCCACGGCGGCATGCTCGATCGCACCGACAGTTACGTCTTTACCGGGGCCTTGGTTTATTACTTTGTTACGCTGCTATTACCAGTTTTGCCCCAGCGTTAAAAAGCGTTAAAAGTAGGCAGAAGGCAGAGGGCTGGAGGGGTAGGGGAAAGGGCAGAGGGTAATTTTTACTTTTGTGTGGCGCTTTTCACCCCTTTACGGGTTCGGCTTTCTTACCCAGGGGTTAACCTATTGTTTGACAGAATGAAGCGGTGGGCTGCAGTGAGGGTTTGCTGGGGCTCGATGTTACTGCGAGAATAAAGCGCACTTATGGAAAATAACAACCTGCTCCGGCAGCTTCTGATGATTGGCGTTGGTACGACTTCCCTGGTAGCTGAGCAGCTGCGCCAGGTAACTGAGGAATGGGTTCGCGACGGCAAATTCAATCCGGAACAGGCCCGCAGCTTTGTCGATGATTTTATGAAGCAGTTCAATACGGTCAACGGCTCGGTGGAAGACCAGCTGCATCGTCAGTTCCGCAATGTGCTGCAAGATTTGGGTGTGCCCCGGCAGGCAGAAATGGATGAACTGCGGGGCCGCTTAGACCGGCTAGAGCGGCAGGTACGAGATTTAGAGAATAAGCTCTGGCGGTAGTCGTACACTAGAGGGTGGGCTGTTTTGGCCTACTGAGCATTCGGGATGCTCTTCCCTAAGTGTTACCGACTGAAGTGTTACCGGAGGAATGCGCGTGCGGGAAATTTTGATTAGCTTTGGCATTTTGGCTCTTTGCTGCGGAGTGCTGCTGATAGCTCAGCTGACGGGCACCTCGCCGGATGCGATCGCAGCTACCTTCTCCAGCCCGGCTGAGCCTACCGAAACGATACAGCTAGCCCAGTCGGCTGCTGATCTGATCCCAGCAAATGTCCCAGGCGAGGAAGCCTCATCCATGACCGAAGAGAACCTAAGTCCGACACCCGAAGAAAACCTAACTACGACCAGCTCTGGCCTGCAGTATATCGACCTGGTAGAAGGCACAGGCGCGATGCCCCAAACAGGCCAAAGGGTCACCGTTCACTACACTGGCACTTTGGAAAACGGCACCACCTTTGATAGCTCTCGCGATCGGGGTCGTCCGTTTCAGTTCAATATTGGTGTAGGCCAAGTGATCAAAGGCTGGGATGAAGGTGTCGGCACCATGCGAGTTGGCGGTCAGCGCAAGCTGGTCGTTCCGCCCGAGCTAGGCTACGGAGCCCGGGGCGCAGGCGGTGTCATTCCACCCAACTCCACCCTGATTTTCGATGTGGAGCTGCTCAGCCTCGGCTAAGCTCAAACCTCAACTAAATTTAAGCTAAAACCTCAACTAAATTTCTTTCTTACCTGTAGAGACGCGACTAGTCGCGTCTCTACAGCTTTAAATCCCCTTTGCCCTCTCCCCTACTCCTCCGCCAAAAACCTCAAATACTCCTGACTCAATTCCTTAACCGCTGCCTCATAAAGCCGCTGCCCATGCTCTGGGGTAGCTAGCGCTGGATTAGACCCCATGCGGCCATCCGGGTAGTGCTGGCGAAAATTTGCTGCCCCATAAATGGGGTGACCGGCTGGGGCAATGGGTGGCTCCAAAGGGGCCTGCTTGATGTGGTCGGGGTAGGCAAACTGGGTCAGGGCCACCTCACTGGGGGTTGCGTGAGAGCCTTCCTGATTGCCGTAGAGTTCTTTGGCTATCTGATACACACCGCTGGCCATGTACCAGTTGGCGACTCGGCAGCGTACCTGCTCGGCCTGGGGCAGGTTGAGATCGCTGAGAGCCGCATAGGTTTCTGAAAAAGCCGCTTTGAGAGTGGCAACATTGCCGCCGTGGCCGTTGATGAAAAAGAACCGGGTAAAGCCGTAACGGGCTAAGGGCTTGAGGTAGTCCTGAATTAGCGCAATCAGCGTGCTGGGCCTGAGGCTGAGACTGCCAGGAAAAGCTGTATGGTGCAGTGCCATGCCGACATTAATCGTCGGGCCAACTAGCGCCTTAACTTCTTCTCCCACCCCTTTGGCAATTGTTTCAGCACAGATGGCATCGGTGCCGATCAGGCCGGTCGGGCCATGCTGCTCAGTGGAGCCAATAGGGAAAATAATGCCTTTAGACTGAGCTAGGTAAGCTTCTACTTCCGGCCAGGTAGATAGGTGCAGCAGCATAGCAATTTCTCGACGCGCTTGGGTGGAGGGATTTGAAGATCTACTATAGCGAGTTAGCTTAACGACCCTGGCAAGACAAGCTTTTTATAGTGGTTGTATTGAAAGACAGTAGCTGTACCGTTCGAGCGCCTTTTACTTTTCTGGGCTAATAAGTAGCCTGAGTTACACTAGCCGGAGAGAGTCGCTAGAAACGAAGGTAGACTGAGCCCATGTTTTATCTCTACTGCTGAGGGGAGTGTAAAGCTGAGATTAAGCGGCTGGTAAGTTAAAACAACCACTAACAGAGTTTTCGTTCACATTGATCAAACCCTATTAGACTGATATGTAACTATCTTTAGTATGGTTAAGCAAAATTGGGCAAACTGGATCGAGAGCGATTCGCTACGATTTCCACTGCTGCGAACAGAGGCATCAAAGGGTGCCTACGGTTTTCAAAGCAGGTGAAGGCTGCGTTTCCGGTTTCGTTAAGGTGGACTAGCTTTGATGTTGTTGGCTGAGGAGAAGCACTACATGCTGCACCGCAAGATCTATCAACTCTGCTGTGACGGTCGAGAAGTCTGGATCTTTCTGCGGGACCAACAGCGGTGGATTGAACGGGCGCGCATTCTAGATATTGAAGGTGACCTGGTCACCGTGCGCTACGAGACAGAAGAGGAAGACGAAATTTGCTCCTGGGAAGAAATGCTTCGGCTAGAGAGCATTGGCTCGGTAATGCAGAAGCTGGCAACGGTTCCTCGGGGTGATGTGGAGCTGCTAGTTTCTGATGATTGCCCAGAAACTGAGCAAATTCGGGACCATCGCTCTGAGTCTAATCCTGATTAATTCGGTCGCTACTGGCCTAAACTAAGCTAGAACGTTTCAGTTCCAATAGATATTTGTCATTGCGAGTGGAGCAAAGCAATCTCGGTAGACTAGCTGCTACAGAAAGATTGCCATGCTTCGTTCGCAATGACAGTTTTTGGTATTTTCGTTTTCCTAGGCAGTCTCTTCGGACGAGTCGGAGTTGGGTTGCGATCGCATGTTCGACTGCGCCTCAAACGCTGGACAGTAACCCTCCGGTGTCACCCGAAAGCGGTACAGCGGCGAGGCGGTATTCCAGCAGCGCTGACCTCGCATGTGGACACAGCGCTGACAGCACTCTTGATAGGGCGTATTGACAGCAGCGTTGGCATCACTGAGCAGTTCATGCTGGCTCACCCCATGCAAAACCAGTTCATCTCCCTGCCAGCGAGCCTGGAGTACCCCCGTATCGCCAAACCGCATCCAGCGTGGGTCGGCAGTGAGGGTTTCTGGCAGCAGAACGGTAATGCCGTCGCCGGTCTCTGTTACCTCCCCGTCATACACGATATCGGGAGCCGCAGGCTGCACAAAAGTTTCGCCAATTGGCAGGTCTACGGAGTTGCCAGCAGACGGCAGATGCAGCTGGTAGCGGTTTTGTAGATCTTCTAAACAGGCTAGATCCGACAGGTTGCTAGAGTCACCGTGGACAAACACCACATGCTGAGGCCGCAGGTTGTGAATCAGCTGAGTGGTTCCCGTCGCATCGCTGTGGGTAGTTAAGAGGTAGGTGGCGATCTGGACTCGGCCCGATTCCATCTCGGGGGCCAGCAGCTGCAGCCAATCCAGGGTGGGGTTGGCGTCGTTGGAGTGAGTCTGCAGGGCAACTGTGGCGATGCTGGTGGCAAAAGACTCTGGAAACAGGATAGTCCAGGGGTAGGGTGAGTTGCTGCAGTGGCTGCTGAGATCCGAGGTCCGGTGCCCAATCACAATCGAGGGCGCATCTAGCTCTGGCAGACCCTCAGCCGGAATGCGGCGCACCCGAGGCAAAATTCGCTCATCCCAAAATAGCGGCTGATGGCGAGCAAAATTTTGAACGCTGCTGGGAAAGTAGGGCATCAGCTCCAGATACATATCGCAGCCAGCAGCCACGACTGGATCAACCCAAACCGTTAGATCCTGACCCGTAAACTGGTGATGGCTCCGCAGCAGCATAGCCAGCTCTTGCCCAATGCCTAAAGTTGGCGTGGGGAGCAACACACTGCGGCCCTCCTGCAGGAGATGAAACACATTATCGGCCAGCCGGTTTTCCTGCTGCCGCCTGTGAGGATAGCGGGCGGTGCCGTAGCTGCCTTCTAAAATCAGTACGTCGGGCTTGAGGCCCCGTACCTCTTCCAGGGGTAGCCCCTCCACCAATCGGGAGTTTGAAAGGAAAAAGTCTCCAGTATAGAAAGCGGTGTAGGTGCGCTCTGGGGCCACATAGCTGAGCAAGACACAGGCCGCTCCCGGCAGATGTCCGGCGGGCCAAAGCTGTAGAGTCAGCCCTTTGGCTACCTCAATCGGCGTGCGCCAAGGCAGGGCATGACAGAGATCGGCAGGGACCGGCTTTGAGTCTTGCCAGTTTAGGGGCAGCAGCTGAGCGGTCACCTCGCTGGCAAAGATCGGAACTTTTGGGTAGGTCTGGTGAAACTCCAGCAGCCCACTCACGTGATCGGGGTGGGCGTGGCTGCACAGCACCAAATCGACGGGCTGGCCGCCACCAGCTGGGTCAGGTGGAATGCCGACCCCCTCTGCCAGGCCACAGTCCAGGAGAACCCGATAAGGACCTATCTGAACCTGAAGACAGACACCCTCATGGCCGTGGCCGACACTATACGGTAGACAAGCCAGCTCACTCACGTAATCTCAGACCCGTACAGCACAGAAGCGGTTTCAAGCAGTGGTTTTAGTGGGCTGAGCCATTGCCGTGGTAGCTGTCGGTGTCGTAGAACCCATTTTTGGTGCCAAAGAACAGGGTGGCTACCACAAAGACTGCTGTCAAAACCACTAAGATAAATTTGACGTCCATGAGCAGAGTGTTGATTAACGGTAGAGAGCTAAGTCTAAACTACTGGGCTTGTCTTCCGGCTAAAACCCTCTAGAGGAGGAAAGCCTGTTGGGTGCTATTTCCCTAGATCGTAGCAAGCTCTGCTAATTTTCACCTGTAAAGCTTAGTGTCTCTTAAGGTAATTGCAGACCCTATCGCTCCTGACTGGCTGGCGCGGCCTTCGCTGGTGGTGGCTCCTGATTTGCTGGGCTGTCAACTGGTCAGACGTTGGCCCGACGGGCGGATATTGCGTGGTGTGATTGTGGAAACGGAGGCGTATGCGCCTGGCGATCCGGCCTGCCACGCCTACCGCAGACGCACCGATCGCAATCAGGTGATGTTTGGGCCTGCCGGATTTAGCTATGTGTATCTGATCTATGGCATGTACCACTGTCTGAACGTGGTGACTGATGCTGACGGCGTTCCCAGTGCGGTGCTGATTCGGGCGCTGGAATTAGAGGCTATTCCAGATTGGCTAAGCGGGTCGGCGCGAGAAAAGCCTGTCCGCTGGGCGGCTGGGCCGGGTAAGCTCTGCCGCGTGTTTGACGTTGATCGCAGTCTGAGTGCTCTGCCTCTATCAACAAATTCGCCGCTGTGGCTAGAGCACCGCGATACCCGCTGGCAGACACTGCTGGCAGACACTGCTGCTGTAACTCAGACCACGCGAATTGGCCTGACTCAGGGCGCTGATTTGCCCTGGCGCTGGTACGCGACGGCGTCTTTGGCAGTGTCTAAGCGCTAGCTAGCCAATCAAAAGATTAGGGGGTTGCCCCGTTCGGTAAAGGTGACCTGCTCGATATTCCAGTCGGGGTTTTCCTGCAGGGTAAGGCTGAGGCTGCCAAAGAGCGCCATTTGCTCGCAGATGGATAGGGAGGTGAGCAGCCGCTCGGATTTGGGGTGCAGACGCAGATCAACGTTGGCGGTGCCGAAGGGATCGACAGCAACGCGGTAGCCAGCTAGGTCAAAGGCAAAGAAGTTTTGAGCTGCCAAAACCCGGCCTACTGTGTCTTGAATGGGCGATTCGCGGGAGACTTCAAGAGGTTCAGAGATAAAGTCTTCGCAGCGAGCGTCTAGGCGGTACAGGGTTACGGTAATGGGATCGGTGCGGGGGGCCAGCCAGTAGATCTGAGCCTGCATCTGCTGCAGGGCTTCTAGGAGCGGGTCAGCGGGTAGTGGCGCAGAGTCAAAGGCGATGGCTGTTTCTGGGCCTGTTTCTGGATCGGCTTCTGGGTCTGCTTGTGCAGTGGCGGTGGGGGGAGCCTGCTCAGACTGGCCGGAAGAGGCTGGAGCGGTGCAGCTAGAGAGGCCAGCCAGCAACAGCCCGCCCAGGATTGTCTGGGCTAGAAGGTCCTGCAGCCGCCTCGCGATGGAATACTGGTAGGGGGATCGGCGGCTGCCGGTTGGATTTGGAGTGTGAATGGGTTGATGGATCATGAATAATGCCCCCTGGAATCGACGTCACGTTATTTCCCTGGCAGACTTTACGGCAGCGGAGCTAGAAACCGTTATGCAGACGGCTGTGAGCTTTCGGGAGGTGCTGTCGCGCCGGACTAAGAAGGTGCCTGCCCTGCAGGGCCTGGTGGTGACGAATCTGTTTTTTGAACCGTCTACCCGGACTCGCAGCAGCTTTGAACTGGCGGCCAAGCGCCTCTCGGCGGATGTGCTCAACTTTGCACCGGGCACCTCATCCTTGACCAAGGGCGAAACCATTTTGGATACGGCTAAGACCTATCTAGCGATGGGCACTAACCTGATGGTGATTCGCCACGGTGAGTCGGGGGTGCCAGATGCGATCGCAGCCGAAATGGACCGACTGCAAACTGGAGTCGGCGTTCTCAATGCGGGGGACGGCCTGCACGAACATCCTTCCCAAGCGCTCCTGGATCTTTTCACACTCTGTATGGCCCTTGATCCGGAAAATCCCAGCATCGCCTCGCTGAAAGGTAAGAAGATTGCCATTGTGGGCGACATTTTGCACTCGCGAGTGGCCCGATCTAACCTATGGAGCCTCAGCGCTGCTGGGGCCGAGGTTCATCTAGCAGCGCCGCCAACGCTGCTGCCGCCGGGATTTGCTGAGGCGTTTGTGGCCCTTTCACCCATAGACATTCCCCGCCCTATTGTGCAGCACTGGGCGCTGGAGCCAGCCCTGGCCGATGCCGACTTTGTCATGACCCTGCGGCTACAGAAAGAACGCATGGCCCAGCACCTGCTGCCCAGCCTGCGGGAGTATCATCAGCAGTTTGGGGTGACGTGCGATCGCATTGCCTACTGCCAGCCTCAGGTAAAGGTGCTGCACCCCGGCCCGGTAAACCGGGGCGTGGAAATTAGCTCTGAGCTGATGGATGACCCCCACCGCAGCCTGATTTCAGACCAAGTGACTAACGGGGTGGCGGTTAGAATGGCGCTGCTATACCTGATCTCGGTCGGCCACGGCACTGATGGCTTGGAGGGGTAATTGCGAAGGATTGAGCGCAGTTGGGGTAAGGGTCTGGTTGGCCCAGGGCACCTCGGGCGACTCTGAGCGGGCGAAGTAGCGGCCCATGAGCCCGTAGGCAATTAGCCCTGCCCACTCACGCAAGACCAGCACCTGATTGCCCCGATTCTCTAGGTCGCCGGGAAGAGGGCTGATGTGAGGGGTGACCTTAAAGCCAAAGCTCTGGAAGGTGAGTTGCGATCGCAGCATATGTGGCGGGTCGGTCACCAGCACAATTCGCTGCACTCCCTGGGGCCGCAGTAGGGCTGCCGTGAACTCAGCATTTTCCTCGGTAGTTGAGGAGCAGGGCTCGCCATCTAAGGCTTGGGCCGGTACTCCCTTAGACTTCAGCTTTTGGGCGATTTCGATGGCGTCTCCCCGGCCACTGGTGAAGATCAACGGTGCCCGCTCTTGCTGCCACAGCTCGGTGGCAACGTCTACCCGGCTAGGCCGCAAAGGGGTTCCTCGACCCAAGACGACAATGGCATCGGCAGGCTGCCCTGGGTCTTGGGGAACCCCCACCATTAAAAAACGACTGCCTATTTTGGCAATCGTGGGGGAAAACAGTACCAGGTAAATGAGTGTTAACGTCAGCCCGATGCGGCTGACGGGGCGTTTCCAGCGTTCAGCTCGCAGCAGCCACGGCAGGCCGGTAAACGCCAGCAGCACCGGCACAACGAGGGTAGGCTGAGTTACCCAACGAAAAATCATGTGTTTGATTGGTACCAAACTGCTTTCTACGGTTTCTTGACACAACGATGGATCGATCATGGTTATGCATTCCACTGCGATTTGAGTTTGTCACCTGCGCTCTGTGCCCAGGCTTTCACCTGGCACAATAGTCTTAACCAGTTGTGACATATTTTGTCCGGATCTGCCCATAGGCTCGCTCACTGGCTGTAGACATTGGGCTGGGCTGTAAGGAATGGGGTTTTGGGGTGTCAGAGGGTGCAGGCCCCTGCGCCCTCACCAGAGGTTTTGGATTTGGTGAGTGCACCTGTGTCTTGTCGTTCAACCTGAGTTTTTGGCTATGCCTTCTGTCGTTCCCGCTTCGACTTCAACTGCTGCTGACGATCTCCGCATTACCTTTGCGCCGCTCTCGCTCGATCAGGCCTATGCGCTGGCCGATGCGCCGCAGAACGGAGCTGTCGTAGTCATGAGCGGCATGGTACGAGACAACACAGACGGCCAGCCTGTGGTTGCCCTGGAATATCAGGCTTACGAACCGATGGCGCTAGCGGTGTTTAAGCAGATTGCGGCAGAGATTCGGCAGACCTGGCCCGATGTCAGCCGAGTGGTGATTCACCATCGCACCGGCAGATTAGTAGTCGGGGAGATCAGTGTGCTGGTGGCGGTAGGCTGCCCCCACCGCTCGGAGGCGTTTGCGGCCTGCAAATATGCGATCGACACGCTTAAGCACAACGCTCCCATATGGAAAAAGGAGCACTGGGCCGATGGTTCTACGAGCTGGGTCAGCATTGGGGCCTGCGAGGAACCTGGGCAGGGGTGTTAATGGGGCGAAGGGAGTGAGGTAGAACAGAGAGAGCGCCTGTGCAGCGAGGTAATTTATGACCCTAGCAACAGCTCCCCCAAGCACTGATCAACGCATCGTTTTGGCAGGCCGCACCTGGGAGCAATTTAAGCTAATCCAGAAAGGCTTTGAGGACTCGCCTGGTGTTCGGCTGGCCTATTTTGACGGCACGATTGAGATTCTTATACCCGGACGTGAACACGAAGTCTTTAAGGGGATTATTGCCCTATTGATGGGTGTTTTCTTTGAGGAGAAGGACATTGAGTTTGAGCCGACTGGAGCGATGACTCAGGAGCAGGAAGGGGTCGTGTCAGCTCAGGCGGATGAGTCTTACTGCATTGGCACGTCTAAACCGACTCCGGATCTGTCTATTGAAGTCGTCTTTACTAGTGGCGGTCGAGCTAAGCTGCAGCGGTACCAAGCCTTGGGGGTACCTGAGGTGTGGTTTTGGCAGGATGGGGTATCTACACTCTATCGTCTGCGGCAGGCGGGGTATGAGCTGATTGAGCGCAGTGAGATTTCGCAACTGGCAACGCTCGATCTGGAACTGCTGGGTCGGTGTGTGCTGATGGGTGAGACGTCTAGGCTAGAAGCTATCCGCGAATTTCGTAAGGCCATTAGCAAAGGGTAGGCAATTTAGGCTCAGTTTTGATGGGTGTAGACGTTTTCAAAAGAGGTTTGGCATGGTGAAACCTTCTCAACTCCTAACAATTCCGCCTTTGGAAAACGGCGATCGCTTGAACCGCTACGAATTTGAGCGGCGCTACGATGCAATGACCCATCTGAAGAAAGCGGAGCTAATCGAAGGAATTGTCTACATGCCTGCTGCTTTGCGTTTCAAGAGCCACGGCCAACCCCACAGTAGGATGCTAGCCTGGTTGGGAATTTATGAAGCAATGACGCCTTCTGTAGCAGTTGGGGATGCGCCAACCGTGAGGCTAGACTTGGACAACGAACCGCAGCCAGATGCAGTGCTGCTGATTGATGAGGCTGCGGGAGGGCAGAGCCGACTTAGCGAGGATGACTACATTGAAGGGCCTCCAGAACTGGTGGTTGAAATTGCGGCCAGTAGCGTAGCAATTGACCTACATGCGAAGAAGCAAGCCTATCGTCGTAATGGCGTGAAGGAATACATTGTCTGGCAGGTGCTCGACCAGAAGCTGAGCTGGTTTTACTTGGAGCAGGGCGAATATCGGGAACTGTCGGCAGACCCAGATCGGATTTTACGCAGCCGAATTTTTCCGGGACTTTGGCTGGCAGTGGAGGCGCTGCTAGCCGAAGATATGCGGCAGGTGTTGGCGGTTGTCCAGGCAGGGGTGCAGTCTGCTGAGCATGGTGACTTTGTCCAGAAGTTGAGTGTCTAGGAGAGGTAAGGGAGGTGGGGAGGATAAGGACGATAAGGAGAAACTTAGGCTCCTCTCCCTCACCAGCCCCATCTCCCCTACCCTCTCCGTGCCTCCGTCTCTACTCAATCAGCAGGTGTTTAGTCACCATCCGCATCCACAAAACCCTCCTAGCGAAGCAGTACAGAGCCCTCCTCATATAGCGCTTATGTGGTTAGGCTATAGGCAATTTACGCCTCATCGCCATGAACAACCCCGACATTTCCGCTGAAGACAATCGCTTGACCACCCCAGGCGATGCTAATGAAACGGGCAGACAGTTCAACCTCAGCCAGGTCAGTAGTCAGCTCACCCATCAGATCAACGACTTGCTAGGCGCTGCAGAAGAACCCAATCCCACCCTGAGAAACCTGCTAACTCAGCTTCAGCAAGCCATCGAAGCCGAACCCGATCTCAGTGATGCTCAAAAAGCCCAAGCTCTATTAGATGTAGCTGAACTGGCAACGGCAGGGCAGGCAATCGATCAGGCACACATGCAGCAGTTGGCGAAGCACTCCATCAAAGCGCTGCAAAATATCACCTCGCCACTCCCAGAGAGTGCGAGTCTGATCGTTGCTTGTCAAGATTTGCTGCCCCAGCTAACAGATATTTTTGAGTTGTGAGAGAGGGGGAGTGCGATCGCACCTTTAGGATAATTAGCTGCATTGCCCCTCAAAAAAATTGGTAGGCTAAAACTCAATAACAGCGGTATCAGGGCGTTTTCTGAACCATGCAAATTCTCCACGGGACCTGGATTCCCCAAGCAGGGGAAGATTTTGTGCAGCAGGGAGCCTTTTACCTATGGGTAGAAACGACTGAGCACAAGCGGTTTCGCCAGCCCAGCCAGCGCCACCCGCGCCAGCTTGTAGCAGAAGACCTGGCCGAGATGTTGACTCAGGAACTGGGTATTCAGCCGCTGGGCCGTCACCCGCTTAAAGACGTTATTTCGCCGCAATACTTTTTGCTGCCCACGGTTGACGGTCAACCCCTGCCGTCTCTAGAGCTGTCTCGCTACCTAGAAGAAGAGCCGCCCGACACCTTTGAGTTTCAGTACTGGCAGGTAGACTGCTACCCAACGGTTGGGCCTGCGAAACGAGGTGGACTGGTCAATACCGTCATTCCCCTGCTCAACGATCTGCACTTTTTAGCGCTGCACAACCTGGCCGAAATTCAGCTCGGCATAGACCTGCTGTTTTGGTTTCACTTCACCCAGGGCCTAAAGCGGATTATTGTCAGGGACCAGTATATTCCGGCTCTACGGTATCGGGAGCTGGGGAAGGTAGAAGGTAAGCAGGCAGAGAGTAAGAAGGGGAAGCCGGGGAGCAAGGGAACTGGGGGGCGGGCAAGCCGGAGTGCGGCTGCTGCGGGACAAAAGAAGGCGGCGGCAACGGGAAAGAAGCGAGCGGCGGCTAGTCAAACGATTGAGGTCGAGGCGAAGCCGGTAGGGGGCAAGTTTGAGATTTATCCGGGTTGGGAGTTTATCGGGGCGGATTACGAAGATCTGATACAGCAGTCGCTGGAGTACATGCCGTTGGCCTGTGCAGCGGGCTTTGCAGAAGTGCCAGAAACGCCTCAGTTTTACGATCGCAACTCCCTCCTGCGCCACTTTGCCGAATGCCTGCTGACCGAGATTGTCACCCATGCCCCTATTACCCAGGCGTATGAGAAGACCATTGCAGAGTCTCTGATCCACGATTGTTTAAGCCCAGGCGGCAAAGCTTGGGGGTCGGCAGCGAGGCTAGAGCAGTACCGGCAGTGGCAGGCGTGGCGCGATCGCATCTCCCGCACCCAGACCGACCAAGCGTTTTACCTCTGCTTTCAGCTGCGAGATCCGGCCACACCCGAAGATGCTTGGGAGCTTCAGTTTCAAGTGGCCGCTAAGCAAGACCCCTCCCTGCGGGTAGCGCTAGAAGACTATTGGCGAATGCGGGCCGAGCAGCGTCAGCATGTGCAGGCTCACATGGGGCAAGACTTTGAGCAACAGCTCTTGCTGAACCTGGGTTATGCCGCCCGGATCTACTCAGACCTGTGGCGCGGGCTAGAAACCGACGAACCTGTAGGCATTTTTCTGAATCTGGAGGCAGCCTTTGGTTTTCTCAAAGAGGCGGCCTGGGTGCTAGAAGATGCCGGATACAAGGTGGTCGTTCCGGCCTGGTGGACTCCCCAGGGCAGGCAGCGGGCCAAGGTGCGGCTGCGCGCTAAGGGCAAGTCCCTCAGCGGCGGCGAGGATAAGGCCAAGTCCTACTTCTCATTGGATCGGCTGGTGGAGTATCAGTATGACCTGGCCATCGGCGGCGAACCCGTTAGCGAGCAGGAGTGGCACCAGCTAGTCAACGCCAAAACGCCCCTAGTTCAGTTTCGGGGCCAGTGGATGGAGCTAGACCAAGACAAAATGAAGCAAATGCTCGAGTTTTGGCAGGCCCAGCAGCAAGAAAACCCAGAGCTAAGCCTGCTCGACTTCATGAAGCTAACGGCAGGAGAAGACGACAGCCTAGAAATCGATGTGGATCGAGACAACAGTCTGGCCGATATGCTGGCTAAGCTAGGCGACAAAAACCGACTCCAGCCTATCGACAATCCTCAAACCCTAGCAGGCCAGCTGCGCGAGTACCAAAAGCGAGGCGTCTCCTGGCTGCAGTATCTAGAGCAGCTGGGTTTAAACGGCTGTCTGGCCGACGACATGGGCCTAGGCAAAACCATCCAGGTAATCGCCCGCCTATTGCAAGAGCGAGAAGCCCTGGAAGAGCCGGGTCAGCCTGCCAAAATTCCGCCGACGCTGCTGATCGCTCCGACTTCGGTGGTGGGCAACTGGGCCAGAGAAATTCAGAAGTTCGCCCCCAACCTCAAAGCGGCTGTGCACCACGGCAGCGAACGGGCCAAAGATGCCAAAACCTTCAAGCAGATCTGCCGCGACCACGACGTGCTGATCACCTCCTTTGCCCTGGCCCGCAAAGATGCCAAGCTGCTGAACGATATTCAGTGGCACCGCATCGTGCTGGATGAAGCCCAGAACATCAAAAACCCCAAAGCCGCCCTGACCAAATCCATCCTGAAGCTAGAGGCTCCCCATCGGCTGGCCCTGACAGGCACCCCCATCGAAAACCGCCTGCTCGATCTGTGGTCGATCTTCAACTTTCTCAATCCGGGCTACCTGGGCAACCAGACCCAGTTTCGCCGCAGCTTTGAGCTACCTATCCAGAAAAGCGGCGACCCGCGCCAGTCAACTACTCTGAAAAAGCTGGTGGAACCGTTTATTCTACGACGGGTGAAAACCGACCAGTCCATCATCAAAGACCTGCCCGATAAGGTTGAGCAAAAGCTGTACTGCAACCTCACCAAGGAACAGGCATCGCTCTACGAAGCGGTAGTCAAAGATGTTGAGGAGCAGATCCTGCAAACCGAGGGCATTCAGCGCAAGGGCCTGATTTTGGCTACCCTCACCAAGCTGAAGCAGGTGTGCAACCACCCCATGCAGTTTTTGCAGGACGGCAGCGAGTTTACCCCCGAGCGATCGCACAAGCTCACCCGCCTCAGTGAAATGGTCGAAGAGGCCGTGGAAGAAGGCGAAAGCCTGCTGATTTTCACCCAGTTCCGAGAGCTGGGGGATGCTTTGGAAAAGTATCTGCGCCACACCTGTCGCCGCAACACCTACTACCTGCACGGCGGCACCACCCAGCCCAAACGGGAGCAGATGATCCGCGAATTTCAAGACCCCGAAACTGAGCCTTCGATCTTTGTGCTGTCCCTAAAAGCGGGGGGTGTAGGCATTACCCTGACCAAAGCTAACCACGTCTTCCACTTCGATCGCTGGTGGAACCCGGCCGTTGAAGACCAGGCTACCGACCGAGCCTTCCGCATCGGCCAGCAGAAGAATGTCTTTGTCCACAAGTTCGTTGCTGTGGGGACGCTGGAGGAACGCATTGACGAGATGATTGAGGACAAGAAAAAGCTAGCAGGAGCCATCGTTGGAGCTGAT
Source organism: Pseudanabaena sp. FACHB-2040 (assembly GCF_014696715.1). Classification (NCBI taxonomy): domain Bacteria; kingdom Bacillati; phylum Cyanobacteriota; class Cyanophyceae; order Pseudanabaenales; family Pseudanabaenaceae; genus Pseudanabaena; species Pseudanabaena sp. FACHB-2040. The sequence goes on along the minus strand of NZ_JACJQO010000019.1, from coordinate 374,465 downwards.
GAATCTTGGCTGACTGAGTTGGATAACGACGCCTTTAGGCAACTCATCGCGCTTAACAAGAGCGCCATTATGGAGTGAACCCATGAGCAAATTCAGCCGTACTTGGTGGGGCCTGAAATTTATTGAAGCAATGGAAGAACTTTCTGACTCAGGCCGCTTAAGCCGGGGCCGATCCTACGCCAATAACGGCAAGGTCAGCCACTTTGAAATCCGAGACGGGTTAGTAACTGCTCAGGTCAAAGGTTCCGTCAATCCCTATTATGGGGTTTACAAAGAGCCGCTCTACAGCACCACAATTGAGTTTCAGCCAATCAGTAAGGCGAAGTGGGGAGTTGCGATCGCACTCATTGCCTCGAAAGCCAGCCTAATCTCCCGCCTGCTGCTCAACGAAATTCCCGACAACATCGAAGACTCCTTTGCCACCTTGGGGCTAACGCTACTGCCCCACAGTCGCAAGGATTTCAAGGCCAATTGCTCCTGCCCCGATTGGGGCAACCCCTGCAAGCACATCGCCGGAGTTTATTACCTAGTCGCCGCCGAACTTGATCGCGACCCCTTTCTGCTGTTTGAGCTGCGGGGGCTGTCGCGAGCAGACCTGCACAAGGAACTGGCTAAATCTCCCCTAGGCCAAGCCCTCTCTGCCGAACTTCAGCTAGAGCAACGCCCGCCCCAGCCCGTTACTTCGTACTACACCCGTCTGCAAACGGCTCCAGCAGCACCCATCACCAGCCTGCGCGACTTTTGGCAGGGGGCCAAACGCCTGCCCCAAACCATGGAGCCGCTGCCCGAAACTCGTGTCTCCGGCATCGCCGTGAAAAAACAGGGCGATTACCCCGCCTTCTGGCACCGCGACAACTCTTTTTTAGAGGCGATGGAAACCCTTTACGACCAGGTCAAGAACAAAGGCCCGCTATAGCCACTGCAGCGACTTTCAGATTATTAAGCTACAGGCTGGAGTGGATAGATGAAGCAAGCAGAGATAGCTATCAAAACCCCAATGAGACAAACTTGCTAGTCATCTGAAAGGTCATAAAGATAGCTGGCCCCCTGACGTTCGGAATAGGTAATCACCTGCGGCTGATTGGGGACAAAAATGGAGAGCTGCCCTCGCAGTTGGTCAACCGGGTTGCCGAAGCGGTCGTAAACATTCAAAACATCCTCCCCAAACGATGAGGTAACAAAGTGTTGACCATCAGCACTGTAAGTCCCTCTGCCGCCCTCATACTGACCCACCCATTCACCAGAAAGCCTGTAGAGATAGCTGGTATTTTCAGTGGTTGTGAGTAGATGCTGCCCATCAGGGCTAAAGTCGCTAAACCATCCCTGAAACTGAGCGACTTCGCTGCCGTTTAAGTCAAAGAGGCAGCTGTTTCCATCGGCACAGAAGTTCGTCAAGATTCCTTGGCCGTCTGGGCTGAAGCCTGCAAATTCCCCTGAGAACTGGGCAACTAATCTGCCAGAGAAGTCATAAAGGCGGCTGATGTTGCCCCCGTAACTGTGGGTAATTAGGTGTTGGTCATCCAGACCAAGGGCTCTAAATTGGCCTTCTAGCTGAGCAGTTTGCTGACCAGAACGATCATAAAGGTAAGTGTTGCTATTAAATGTGATCAGGTGCTGCTGATCTCGGCTAACGCTAATTAGAGATCCTCGAAGCTGTGCCACCTCATTACCTGCTCGGCTGTAGAGATAACCCATTTCCTCTTCTAGCCCCCAAGGGTGGGTTGCCACATACTGATCCTCTAAAACAAAGACAGGGCGATCCCCTCGCAGCGATCCCTTTTCTAGACGAATCAGTTGGCCGCTAACCGTGTTGTACACGTGGCTAATCTGGTCACTACTGTTGGTAGCTACAACTTGTCCATCGGTGCTGAGGGCAATCGTTGACCCCTGAAATTCGGCCAAAAGCTTGCCAGAGAAGTCGTAAAGCCGCCCTAAATCCTCGGGTTCTGAGTAGGTTGTCAGGCTTTGGCCGTCTGCACCAAATCCGGTAAGGTAGCCTGGCAGTATAGCTACCTGTTGGCCAGAAAGGTCGTATACACCCGTTGTGTTGGTTTCAAATGAACTGGCAACAACAAATTGCTCATCTGGGCTAAAGTCACTGAGATACCCTGCCAGTTCAGCAACCAGGTTGCCTGAGCGATCGTATAGATAGGTAGCATCCGCAGTAGAGGAGTCTGTCAACACATACTGTTGGTCGGTGCTGAGCGCGCGAACCTCCCCCTGAAACTCGGCTAAGAGGCGGCCCGACTGAGGAAGCCCAGAATTGGGGTGGTTCGCGGGGGAAATGTCCGCCGCTTCTAAATCAAATGGTGCCAGCTGGCGCTGATTGGGGGAGTCGTCAACAGGGGTAGGGAGCTTCACAGAATCGTCCTTCACTGGGCTTGCCAGCGCCACCGAAGCTCCGGCCATAGAGGCCATAAGCCCAAGTAAAGCAGCCAAACCAATTGACCTGTAGGCCATAGTGCTCAGTTTTCTTGTAGGAGGCGTGTACCCATCCCTTTATGGAAGGGTATGGAGAAGCTTGGCAGGCAGAGCTGCGGCAAAGGTGCACCTGCTGCAGCGATCTCAGCAGTATAGCGGTTGCCGTTTATCCTGCTGTGCGGATTTCACACAAATTAAGTAACCCTGGTCGCTTTAGATCGCGTAGGCTACTGAACGACTCCGTAGCGGGCTAAAAACGTTTCTACGGCGTTCTCAATCACCGTCTCAACTTCCTGCTCGCTCACCTGCAGGTCCATAATCAGAAATCGGGGCCAGAAGATGATGTCGTTGATCATGCCGAGGAACTGGCGGGTTGCGATCGCAACCTCCCCAACCGCCAACTGCCCTGCCTCATTCTGAGCCTCTAGGTAAACGTTCAGCCGCTTCAGAAAAGGCTCCTTGCCCCGGTAATACAGCTCAGTGCCCAACTCGGGAAACCGGGGAGCCTCCGCGATAATGACCCGAAACAGGGCTTGAATGGTTGGACTCATCAGCAGCTGAGCATATTCTTGACCGATGGCTGTCAGAGCATCACGCGACGGCAAGTCCGTAGAGATGGGCCTCGCGCTAATCTGGTCTGTGCGCCAAACCTGCGCCATAATGCCGCCAAACAGATCGGCCTTGCTAGGAAAGTGCTTGTATAGCGTGGCGGTCGAAACTTCGGCCTGCTGAGCTACGTAGTCGATTGTGGTGCGATCGTAGCCCAGCTCTAAAAAGGCATTTAGCGCTGCCTTGAGGATGGCTTCTTGCTTTTGGCGGCTGACTTCAGCTCGGTAGCGGGCAAGTCCCATGGTAAAACGATAGTTTTATTTTACTTATACTTCTTCCATCATACGGCCAACAGCATTGCTGAGCTGTTATGGTAAAACGAGTGTTTCACTTTACGGAGCGTAATGATGTATCAACGTCTGTTCGTCCTTGGTTTGTTGGCAGCCACAGTCGTGCCTGCAGTCGCAGTTGCTCAGACGCCGGATCGGGCAGCCCCCTTTGACTTTCGAGGCCGCTACCTGATTTCGGTATCCGATGCCGATATGCTTGCATCGGCTTACATAGATGGCAGTCTTGGCCCACGAGAAGGACGAGATGCCCTCAGCGTGATTCCTCTAGGAGGTCATGTCAGAGATTTGCAAGCCTATGAAACGGAGGCGAGCAACTCCGTCGCAGGCCCGCCTGTGGTGTTGGATACCACGCCTGACGGACGGTATGTATTTGTCGTTGAAACCTTTGCCCAGCGTCCAGAGGGAAACTGGGAAGACCAAACCTTCGCCGACCTGCAGCATGGTAATCGCATCAAAGTGTTTGATCTGGCTGACCCGGCTCAGCCTACCCTAGTGCAGACGTTAACCATTGCCGAGCGTCCCGACTCAGTCAGCGTCAATGCAGATGGTTCGCTGGTAGCCGTTGCCATCAATCCCCAAGGCGATGGTACAGAAACGCCTCTTGCTCTAATTCCTTTCAACAATGGCAGGTTAGGCCAGCCTATTTATCCTCCGGTATCTACCTTGCCAAGGGAACAACGGCTAATTCATGCCGAATGGCACCCTACCCAAAACGTGCTGGCACTGGTCAACGAAACCGCCGCAGAAGTCTCATTCGTGCAGGTCGCTCCTCAGAGCGGCAGCTTTGAGCTTCAGCCCTGGGGCAATACCGTGAAGATTGAAAAGGCTCCCTACATGGCCCGGTTTACCCCTGACGGTCGGCATGTGATTGTCAATAATCTCTTCTGGGGACCCGATGTAGAAGGTACCTGGTCTGAAGCACCGCGCGGCAGTGTTGTCAGCATTCGACTGGCTGCTGGCACTCAGGCAGATGGTTCGCCTCGTCATGCGCTGGTGTCGCGTGCCATGACTGGCGTCAGCCCCGAGGGGTTAGCAGTAAGTCCTAACGGCCAATACGTGGTCACTACGAACTTAGAGCGCAGCTACCTTCCCTACGGTGATGAGCGTATCACCTGGTTTGCGTCCATCAGCCTTTTCACCCTAGAGCCGCAAACCGGGCAGTTGAACCATGTTGCAGACTATCCCTTTGACGGCATTTTGCCCGAAGCTGCTGCCTTTGATGCCTCCAGCCAGTACCTTGCAGTGGTGAACTACGACCACTTTGATGATCGCGTGGAGGGTGGCTCAATTGACTTCTGGCGTATTGCCGCCGACCCGCTCAATCCGCAGCCGCAGCTAGTGCCAACACGCTACTCAATTCCGGTAACACGAGGCGCACATTCGATGGTGTTGGTGCCTTAGGAGGGAGAGATGCGGCAAAAAGGATTTACGCTGCTGGCGCTTTTCATCGCCTCAGTCACCCTGGCTATAGCGCTGACCCAAGGGCTAAACTCTTCGGAGTACGGCCTGCTACCGGTGGAAACGCCTTCTACAGACGTTGACTTGCCTGCTGACGTGAGGGCTAGCGGCAGCGATTTTGTCAGTGAAGAACGCTACGGTCGGCAGTGGGTTCACTACGGCACGGTGACCCGGAGCGATCGCAGTTTTCGAGAAATGTTCATCGCTGCTGAAAATGCCAGCCAGGTGAAAGCCGGGCAACCGCTGCCAGAGGGTACGCTAATTCTGATGGAAACCTGGCATGCGCCAGAGTCTCTCGGCACCGTCTTTATCAAGCAGAAACGGGGTGGAACTTGGGAGTACGGCTCTTTCAGCCCGGCTCAGCCAAGTTACCAGGTGAGCCTTCAAAATAGCTGTCACAGTTGCCACGCGCCCTTTCCCGAAACCGACTTTACCCTGACCAAGCCACTGCTCGAAGCAGCACTGCAGCGCCAGCAGGTGCAGGTTGCGTATTGCGATCGCGCAGGACGTAGCCCTTGCACCCCAGAATCTTACCTGCCTGGTGCTAGTCAATAGACAACCCGCTACCCAAACTAAGCCGCAAGCAGGACGGCGTTCACATGCCAACTTCTTTAGTCTAAAAGGGACGAAAAGAGATTGACTATGACCGAACAACTAAGTAATAAAAGGGTCGCCATCTTAGCAACCGACGGAGTTGAACAGGTAGAATTGACCCAGCCCAAACAGGCCCTGGAAGAAGCCGGAGCCCAAACTGCGATCATCGCGCCTAAGAGTGGCACCATTCAAGGCTGGAACCACTACGACAAGGGCGATGAAATCCCCGTAGATCTCACCCTCGACAGCGCTAATCCTGAGGATTACGACGCGCTAATTCTTCCAGGAGGAACGGTTAACCCAGACCAGCTACGAACCCAGGAAAAGGCTGTTCAGTTTGTGAAGGCTTTCTTCCAAGCCGGTAAGCCGGTTGCAGCCATCTGTCACGGTCCTTGGACACTGGTTGAAGCCGATGTTGTCAGGGGCCGCACTATGACCTCCTGGCCCTCTCTAAAAACAGATTTGCAAAATGCTGGCGCGAACTGGGTAGATCAGGAAGTCGTGGTTGACCGGGGCCTGGTTACCAGCCGCAACCCTCAAGATATCCCTGCCTTCAACAAAAAAGTCATTGAGGAAATTGCAGAGGGACGTCATGCAGAGCAGCGTCTCTCCGCTTAACAATAGATAGCGCCTGACCTGTTAGGGGTAGATTCGATGATGGAGTTCGCTTTAAATGGCGCAACTATGGCTTTGCTATTCAAGGCAATCTCCATCATTTGGTCAGGCTTCGCACCGTTCCCTCAAAGTAGAGTAAGTTGCCGTCGGCTTCTTGAACGACGCGAATGGTTTCTGAGATCCAAAGGATGCTGCCGTCTTTTCGATAGATCTGAGATTCAAACTCTCGAACCACCTGATGTTGACGCAGTTCAGCCATGAGCTGTTCTCGTCGCAATGGCTCCACATAGGGGTGCTGAGCAATATTGTTGATCGCTGCTATCAGCACTTCCGGCGATTCATAGCCGTAGATCTGGGCAAGCGCTGAGTTAGCATTGATATACTGTCCGTTCACTGTTGTTTGAAAGATGCCATCAACAGCGTTTTCAAATAGGCTGCGAAATTGAGTTTCTGCTTTCTTGCGTTCTTTAATCTCGTGTTGCAATCGAACGTTTTGCTCCTCCAATCGCTTCTGCAGATTTCGAAGCTTGATCTGATGGTCAATCCGAGCCAAGACCTCTTCCAGTTGAAATGGCTTAGTAATGTAATCTACACCCCCAAGACTAAAAGCCTTGACTTTATCCAAAACAAGATTGATCGTGCTGACAAATAGCAATGGGATATCACGGGTGGCGGGGTTAGCCTTGAGCCGTTCGCACACCTCATAGCCATCCATTTCCGGCATCATAATATCTAGTAAGATTAGATCTGGTTCTAAAGACTCTGCTTCGCTTAAAGCCAGCCTACCGCCACTAACATGACAAGTTGTATATCCATGCTTGCTTAAAGCGGTAGACAATAGATGGACGTTAAGCTGAGAGTCATCCACAATTAAGATTGTCCCCTGGTTGACTGACTCCTTTGGCCTAAATCCAAGCAGCCAAAAAATTTGCTGCTCTGTTTTCTGCAAGTCTTGGCGGTATCGGGCTCCCTGGTGGCTCAGAGTTTGGTGAAATACTGCAAGGTTGTCAAGTTGCTGAACCGTTGCATTGATTTCCTCATCCTCTAAATACAAACTTTCGATCACCGAATTTAGATCGCTTAATGCATCTGCTTTAAGCCCGGCTCCCATGGCCACAACCGAGGTTAGACGGTCAAGGTTCTGATGCAGAAGCTTGCGAATGTAGTAGGCAGTAGTTACTGATAAAGGCTTTCGATTCTTAAAGGAAGCTGCCGGAGGGCCAATATTGGGGTCAGGAAACATAGAGACTACGGGGATGGCAATGCACACAGACAAATAGCTGAGAGGTTGATGAGTAGTCATCTCAAAGCGCCTCTTAGCCTAATTAGCATTCCCGTAATGGTCGTCTGATTAGCGCTGGGCTGGCGTTGGCTGGATGTTAATCAATTTTTACAATGAGATAGTGGGCAGCTATGGCTCGGTTTATGACAAGGCGTTCACAGCTTGTGCTCCTCCAACATCCCTATTTACAGCTACACAGTTTTTGATTTCAACGATTCTGGGCACTCTTTACGGATGAAGCGGTTTTATAGCAGGGTGCCTGGAAAAGGCCCCTAGCTGTGACTTGAGACCCCGAGCCCACAACTATGGGTCTCTTCAGATGAAGCTGCCTCGTCAGATTGTGTTACGGGTAACTTGTATGAACCTCTCTACCAGGAACAAGATAGCAGCGGGTCTAACCACAGCGTTGCTGCTCCTAATTGCTATGGCGGGGGCATCCTGCTGGAACCTTGCAACTAGCCCTCAAATCCTGATGCTAGTTGTTGCGGCTAGCAGCGTATCTGCAGTTCTGGTAATCATTCGAGATGTCACCAATCGTAAGCAAATTGAGACCACACTACGAGAAAGTGAAACTGTCATTCGAGAGCTGTATGAGGTCACAATTGCTCAGTCTCTTAGCGCTGAAGAGCGTTTCCAGCAGCTCTTAGGCATAGGCTGCCGTCATTTTGGTCTTGACTTTGGAGTTTTGGCTCACATTGAGGACAATCGTTATGAAGTTATCAGCGTTCAAACGCCTGACAATTCGATTGCTCCTAATGATGTTTTTGATGTCAAGCAAACGTATTGCGTAGAAACCTTAAAATCTTCAGAGCCTGTTGACATCGTTCATGCTAATCAATCAGCGTGGTGCTTTCATCCCTGTTATGCTGCCCTGCAAATAGAGAGCTATATCGGCAGCCGTCTTTGGGTGAATGGAAAAATCTACGGGACGCTTTGTTTTTACAGTCGAACTCCCCGCCGGGCTCCTTTCAAAGCTTTTGATCGAGAACTGCTCAGGCTCATGGCGCAGTGGTGTGGCGGCGAAATTGAACGGCAGCAGGTGAATCTTGCGCTTCAGCAACAGCTTCATCAGGCGTTTGACCAGAATATTGCGCTTGAGCAAGCGAGACGAGAGGCCGAAACCGCCAATCGGGCTAAAAGCGCCTTTTTAGCAATGATGAGCCATGAGATTCGTACCCCGATGAATGGCGTAGTGGGTATGACAGAGCTGTTGTTAGATACCCCTTTAACAGCACAGCAGCAAGATTTTGTAGAAACTATTTGCAACAGCAGCGAAGCACTGCTAACTATCATCAATGATATTCTCGATTTCTCAAAAATTGAATCTGGCAAACTGGAGCTAGAAGCACAGCCGCTTAATTTAGGGAGATGTGTGAAAGAGGCGATTGATTTGTTGGCTCCTCAAGCGGCTGCCAAAGGGCTAGAGTTAGCCTATCTTGTTGAGGGGTATATACCTAACACCGTTGTTGGGGATGTGACTCGTCTTCGCCAAATTTTAGTCAATCTCCTGAACAACGCAGTCAAGTTTACTCAGTCTGGAGAAGTTGTTGTAACGGCGACAGCGCAGCAGCTAAAGACTGAAGCGGTTGCGAATCGATCAAGGCTAGGCACAGAAGCTGAAGGACTTTACGAAATTCAGTTTGCGGTACGAGACACCGGAATTGGCATTCCGAGCGATCGCCATGACCAGCTATTTAAAGCATTTAGCCAGGTTAATGTGTCAGTCACGCGGGAGTATGGAGGAACAGGATTAGGATTGGCTATCAGCAGCCGATTAAGTGAGCTGATGGGGGGGCACATGTGGATGGAAAGTCAAGCAGACCAGGGGTCTACCTTTTATTTCACTTTCGTTGCGCGTGCTATTGCTGACGCTACGAGTTGCCCACCTGAGCGAGCAGCGCAAATACCTGTTTTAGCCCAAACTCTGCCGCTTAAAATCCTGCTGGCAGAAGACCATATCGTCAACCAAAAAATGCTGCTGCTGTTGCTGCTGAGGATGGGCTACCACGCGGATTTAGCAACAAATGGGTTAGAAGTGCTAACAGCGCTGCACCATCAGCCTTATGATGTTGTGCTGATGGATGTACAAATGCCCAAAATGGATGGATTAACTGCGGCTCAGCACATCTGTCAGGGGTGGAGCGCAGAAACCCGGCCCCGCATTATTGCGATCACTGCCAATGCAATGCAGGGCGATCGCGAACAGTGTTTGGCAGCCGGGATGGATGACTACATCAGCAAACCCATTCGTAGAGAAGAGCTGATAGCTGCCCTCAGGCGTTGTTCTCCACTGAATATTGCTGCCTCAGAAAGGTCTGCTATTGCTTCAACTTCAGATCTCGCTTCCAGCCCTGAAGTTGAAGCAACGGAAAAAGGTGTTTTAGACCCGGAGTCGTTGGATCAGCTCCGGCACTTGGCGGGTGACTCTGCACCCGAGTTTCTTGTAGAAGCAATCGACTGTTATTTAGATGAGGCACCAAAGCTGTTGCAGGCAATTCGGTCTTCATCTGTTGCTCAAGACACTGCTACCTTTCGGCGGTCGGCCCATACGCTTAAATCAGGAAGCGCGACGGTAGGTGCAACTGTGCTGGCTCAGCTGTGCGAGCAGCTTGAGCATAGGTCACAAGGGCAGCCACTCGCAGCAGAGAATGACCTTTCACGGCTTGAAGGCGAGTATGCCAAAGTGCAGTCTGCTCTGCACAAGGTACGTCAAGAGGCCCTGATGCTTTTGGTAAGCACTAGGGCCGAGCTAGTAAGTCAAGGCTGAGGGAGCGCGTGCCAGTTCCAAAAGGAAACCATATCAGCGGCGTTTGCGTTTGCCCTACTTGTCACCAGGAGTGAAGTTATCGACTAGCTCTTTTAACCCCTCAACCAAGCCACCTTGATCTGCGTTTTGGTCTGGGCTTTCCTGGCGATATTTCCTTAAGCTCTCCTGAATCTCTTTGCTTTCACCTCTAGGAGGGTCAACTACTTTTAGGGACTCGTCATAAATTTTTCCCTGCTTGTCAGGGGCGGCGTGCTCCTGGGTTGGAGCCACTGACGGATCTGCTTTGATTGCATACGCTGGTTGGTTAGCAGCCATTAACCAGCTCATTAAGCTGACTAAACAAACTAACAATAGCGATCGCAAACCGCCATTCAAAAATCGCCCAGCAAAAAGGGTCAGGTGCTTCATAAAAACTCCTTGGGTGAAGAGAGACACGATTAGGTAATCGTAAGGTTGCTAGTCAGGAGTGAATACCAGACTTGAACTGTATGTTACGAAACCGAATGCTGCGAGCGCTCTACCCTCAGGCACATTCTAAGAACTGGCCTCCCTGACTGATGAGGGGTGCTCAGATAGGGTTGATTGCTGACTGCGAGCACAGAGGCTAGGGCCGCTGTGCAGCTAGAACCATTTACTTGAGGGCTGCATCTAGCACCTTGCGAGCCTCTTCAGCCTGGGAGCGAGCTTCCCGATAACGCAAGTTGTTTTGGGCAAAGGTCTTGAGCACTTTGAAGCCATCTTTGAGTTCATTAACCTGCTCCTCACTGATGGGTTCGTCGGTAAAGAGCAAATCAACAAGTTCTCGCACCTTGAGGGCATCGGTGCGAACTTCCTGCACTTTTACTTTTAGATTGGCCAGGTTGCTGAGGACCTGAACTGCTTCTACAACGTCATCTTCCTGCTGCTTGACAGTGTCTGTGAGCTGGGGTTCTTTCACTTCAATAAACTGATCGGGGGCAAAACCGTCGGAAAGGGCTGTGGTTAGTCTACCGTCATCCATCATCTCTATGAGCTGATCCATGGCCTTTTCACGAGCTTTGAGGGAATCTTTGCCGGGAATAGGGATGATGACGTCTGGACTTTGAGCTAGCGTATATTGAACCATGGTTTTAGAACGCATGAACTACTCTATTGTAGGCCTTTCCTGAGCCTGCTTAGGTGGCCGTCACAGAAGACACGGAAGATATCTGTCAATGGAAAGATGCTGCTGCTGTTGCAAGATGGATGCACTGAGCGGCAAAAATTATTATTTCTACTATTAAGGCAAATTTGGGAGAAAAGCCTCTCAATAGTCTGAATTTGTAGCTGTATGTACATTTTTGTACGGGTTTTATCTGTAACTCTACTGGATTGTTAAGCTATCTTGTCTAGCCTGAATTTTGTTTGTTTCGGGAGACCCAATGAAACGTCGTAGGTTTATTGCAACTTGTGTGGTTTCGGCAGCGTTTACGGGCGGTATGCTAACAGCCTGTAACCAAGGAGGGACGGGAACTGCCGATAGTGACGGGGCTCAGACCTTAGTCATGGCGACCTCTGCCGATTATCCTCCCTATGAGTTTGTAGAAACCTCTGGAGGGACGGAGGAGATTGTTGGTTTTGATGTCGATATTGCCCGAGGCATCGCTGAACGGTTGGGCTACGAGGTGGAAATTAACAACATTGATTTCAATGGTTTAATTCCAGCTCTACAGGCAGGCCGCGCTGACTTTGTGATGGCGGGCATGACGCCGACCGAAGATCGTAAGCAGAACGTTGATTTTTCTGAAATCTATTACGAAGCTCAGCAAACCATAGTATCTCAACAAAATAGCGGCATTAGCACACCTGAAGATCTGGCAGGCAAGCAGATTGGAGTGCAGCTAGGGTCAATTCAAGAGAGATTGGCCAAGGACCTGCAGGAAGAGGGGGGTATTGCAATGGAAATTGTGCAGCTCAACCGAATCAACGAAATCGTTCAGGAGATCAAGGCCGGTCGTATTGATGCAGCCATCATTGAAGATGCTGTGGCTGAGGGATTCTTGCAGGCCAATCCAGATCTGCAGGTAGCTGTGATTCCTGCAGAGGGGCCTTCTGGATCTGCGATCGCATTTCCCAAAGATTCTGAGCTGGTAGACGATTTTAATACTGCTTTAGCGGAAATGCAGGCCAGTGGGGAAATTGAGGAGCTGGTCAACAAGTGGTTTCGAGATCGCGGTAATTGATAGCGGCGATTATGAACCTTGACTTTTCTCAGATTGTTCCGTCTCTGCCGTTTATTCTGACTGGGGTTCTGACAACGCTGCGCTTTACCCTGCTCTCTGCCCTATTTGGGTTTGCGCTAGGAACGCTGCTTTCGCTGTTAAAAATCTCCTCGATTAAGCCGCTTAAGTGGTTTGCGGAATTTTACACCTCGATTTTCCGAGGCACACCGCTGATCCTGCAGTTGGCGCTAATCTACTTCGCCACTCCCCAACTCATTGGCTACGAAATTTCGGCCATTGAGGCGGGGGTGATTACCTTCTCTCTTAACTCGGCAGCCTACAGCTCGGAGACTATTCGAGCGGGCATTATGGCGGTTGATAAGGGGCAGCGAGAGGCTTCGATGTCTCTGGGAGTGCCTTACAAGCTAATGATGATGGACATCATTTTGCCCCAGGCTTTTAAGAACATCTTGCCTGCGCTGGTGAATGAGAGCATTGCCCTCTTAAAAGATTCGGCCCTGGTGTCTACCATCGGAGCCCTTGATTTGATGCGGCGGGGCATGGTAGTAGCGGCAGAAAAATATCTATATTTTGAGCCACTGCTTGTCATAGGGGTCATCTACTACATTATGGTTATGACCCTGACCCAGGGAGCCCAAGTTTTGGAGCGGAGGTTGCGGCGCAGTGATTAGGATTGAGCATCTCGTCAAGTCCTTTGGTCAGCTAGAGGTGTTGAAAGATATCTCTACGGAAGTCGCCCGCGGAGAAGTGGTGGCAATCATCGGCCCCTCGGGTTCGGGTAAATCAACCTTGCTGCGCTGCGTTAATCTGCTGGAGACGCCGACCGCAGGCAACGTCTATATCGATGGCCTCGATATCACGTCTCCTAAGTGCGACATTATGAAGGTGCGGCAAAACATCGGCATGGTGTTTCAACACTTCAATCTGTTTCCGCATAAGACGGTGATGCAGAACGTCACTTATGCGCCCACGAAGATCAGGAAGTTGAGCAAGGCCGATGCCTGTAAGATTGGTCTGGATCTGCTGAACAAGGTAGGTCTTTCAGAGAAAGCAAACGTGTATCCTTCCCGGCTGTCGGGGGGGCAGAAGCAGCGGGTTGCGATCGCACGCGCCCTAGCGATGGAACCCCACATCATGCTGTTTGACGAACCCACTTCTGCCCTTGACCCAGAAATGGTGAAAGAGGTGCTAGACGTCATGAAATCCCTGGCCGATACGGGGATTACGATGGCCATCGTCACCCACGAGATGGGCTTTGCGCGGGAAGTGGCAAACCGAGTTCTCTTTCTCGATGGGGGCTATTTGGTTGAAGATGCCCCGCCAGATGAGTTTTTCAGCACTCCTAAGAGCGAGCGGGCGCAACAATTTTTAGAAAAGGTTCTGTAAGCGTTCGATCATCGTGGGCATTGTCTCTTAGGTTCAATCACAGGTTTAATCTCAAAAGTAGAGACGTGATTGATCACGTCTCTACTTTGTTGAAAAGGGCCTGCAAATCTCAGGTGTGACACCGCTAATCAAAGCACACTGGTCAAACCGAGACGGGTGGCTGTAATACCGCTGCACGTACTTGGTCTGAATCAAGATTCTGACCAATCACAATTAGCTGCGTTAAGCGTGGCTCACCGGGTCGCCAGGGCCGATCAAAGAAGTAGTCGAACCGGTTACCAACCCCATGCAGCACCAGCCGCATCGGCTTGTTGGGCACGTTTACAAATCCCTTGATTCGGTAAATCTCAGCCGTTTCTACTAGAGCCTGCAGTCGCTCGACGAGAGCCTTAGGTTCAAACGCCTGATCGAGGGTGAGCGGCACTGAGGTAATGTTGTCGTCGTGCTCGTGCTCCTCTTCGTGGTCGTGGTGGCTGGGGCGCTGCTCCAGGTTGTCTTCCACCGCTGCATTAAAGCCGAGCAACACGTCTGGGCTAATCACCCCGTGCTCACAGGGCACAATCTTCACCCCAGCAGGCAGCTGATTTTTGAGCCAAGACTCGACATGCTGGCGGGTTTCTAAAGAGACATGATCGGCTTTAGTCAGCAGCACCAGATCGGCGCAGTTGAGCTGATCTTCAAACAATTCTTCAATGGGCGTTTCGTGATCGAGACTGTCATCGGCCTGGCGCTGGGCTTCTAGGGCCTCCAGGTCACCCACCAGACGACCTGAGGCGAGCGCATCACAATCGACCACGGTCACAACCCCATCGACCGTAGCGCTGGTGCGGATTTCGGGCCAGCGAAACGCTTGCACCAAGGGTTTGGGCAGGGCCAGTCCAGAAGTTTCAATGACAATGCAGTCGATCTGGTCGCGGCGCTGGATCAGCGCCTGCATGGTGGGCAGAAACTCTTCTTGCACAGTGCAGCAGAGGCAGCCGTTGGCCAGTTCAACGATATTGCTGTCTAACGGGGTGCCGTCTTCATCGCAAACCTGGCAGGACTTGAGCAACTCGCCGTCAATGCCGACTTCACCAAACTCATTGACCAAAACGGCAATGCGGCGGCCCTGGTTGTTTTGCAGTAGATGGCGCACTAGCGTGGTTTTGCCCGCTCCAAGAAAGCCGGTGACGACGGTAACTGGAATTTTATGCATAGTGCTTTACCCCAGCAGGACAGAAGAGAGAAAGGCGGATCCGGCCCCTGCGATCGCAAATCCGGCAAAGCGCAGATTCAGCGACGGGCCAGCCGAGAGATTGAATACCCTGCGGCCTGCCCAAAATACGCCTAGAGAAACCAGCAGTTGAATGACTGCAAATCCGGCCAGATAAGCCGCCAAGGGAGCCATTTCCGCTCCGACAATAGCTTCACCGTAGGCATAGCCGTGGAGCAGACCCGCTAATGCACCCAGCCCAGCCAACGGCTCCACTCCCAACTTACGGTTAGTCGCCAGCACCACCCCGGCCAGCACCACCGATAGAGAAACCCCGATCTCAGCCCCCGGCAAGGTCAGCCCCAGCAAATGCAGGCCGGTGCCCGCTAGCGTTGCCAAGACAAAGGCAATGGGCAGCACTATGCCGCGCAGGCTAAAGGCGGCAATCAGGCCAACGGCAACCACAAAAGCAAAGTGATCGGGACCAATAACAGGGTGGGCCAGCCCAGAAATAAAGCCTGTGAAGGCATTCGTAGGCGTGCTGCCGCCGGTAGCATGGTGGGCTTGAGCGGGCAGCATCAGCAGCGATGATGCTAGAACCACACTCCCACCGACAATCAACTTGCGGTTCAAGCCAGCCAGAAGGGATCGGCTGAACCGCTGAGAAATCTTATTCAACACGGGCATCTGTACCTCGCAGATGGGGAACAAAGCGATCGCCAGCGGGCATTCTGACTTAGAAAAGCTGGGCTTTTCATCACAGCTGCGGGACAGTGCCGGACTGACACCGGACTTTCCCCCGCTCGTCAAAATGACAAAGCGCCCGATGGCTGGTCCCCACCGGAACTGGCTTAGCATTGGTCAGCATATCACGCGGGTGTGGCCACGCAATGGAACGTAATTAGAGAGTTAATAAGCTGCGATCGCGTCCCTGAGCCAGCTTTTCCGGCTTCCCTTGAGCAGCCGCACGTAGCTCGATTAGTTGGGTTAAAGAGACCCTTTCAGCCAGCAGCGAATTGGCTGAATGAGCCGTAGCAGCTTGAGCCAACGCAGGCAACTCTTGAAGCATGGTCAGCATCCATACCAGGGAAACCATGCTTAAAAACAGCGACGTGTAGTCTAATTTCTTCATTCACAAAACTGGGTGCCAAGCGACACGCAGCAGACGGTGTCGAAATCGAAGCAGAGCGTTAAAGGCCTTAGCCCTAACGCCTTAATCTTGGCCAGCATAACACATGCATGTTGTGCCTATGGCCGGGGCAATGGACACCTGCTTAAGCCGGAACAGCTGCCCGCAGAGACTGACCGGTATCGGGGTCAAACAGATGCACTTTGTCGGCTGCGATCGCAAGCCACACCGTATCGCCCAGCGTCACAGCATGGTCGGGCGCAATGCGGGCCTGCAGCGTTTCGCCCTCAAACTGAACGCTCAGGTAAGTCTCGCTGCCCAGTGCCTCCACCCGGCTCACCCGCGTTTCTAGGTTCTTGGGGGCAGGCAGACCCAAGCTCAAGTGCTCTGGCCGAATCCCCAATATCACGGTGCGGCCATCGTAGGGCTTGAGCAGCTCATCCCACTCGCTAGGAATGGATAGCCGGAATTTGGGGTGAATCAGCAGACTGGGAGACTGCACCTGCACCGTGAGAAAGTTCATAGTTGGAGAGCCGATAAACTCAGCCACAAAGCGGTTGGCCGGTCGCTGGTACAGCTCTAGCGGCGCAGCCACCTGCTGAATTTGGCCCTGGTTCATGATGGCGATGCGATCGCCCATGGTCATTGCCTCTACCTGGTCGTGGGTGACGTAGATTGTGGTGATGCCGAGCTGGCGCTGCAGGTTGACGATCTGAGCCCGCGTCTCGGTGCGCAGCTTGGCATCGAGGTTAGACAGCGGCTCATCCATCAAAAAGACCTGAGGGTTGCGGGCCATGGCTCGGCCTAAGGCCACTCGCTGCTTTTGCCCGCCCGATAGCTGCCGGGGAAAGCGATGCAGCAGCAGCCCAATCTGCAGCATTTTGGCAATGGCCCGCACCCGCTCGTCGATCAGCCGCTCGGCCTCAGAGATGTAGCGCAGAGCAGGCGGCAGCCGCCGCGTCAGCGACCCCAGAGCGTCTTCCCACCAACGGCTAGTTGCGAGGATCTGTGCCAGTTCTAAATTGGCATCTTTCTCTAGATCCCCGTCCTTTATGTCTTCTACGCCGGGCCGCACTGCTCCTGCCCCCTGCCGCATTCGCCGCAGCCCAAAGGCTAAGTTGTCGTACACCGTCAGGTGAGGGTAGAGGGCATAGCTCTGAAACACCATGGCAATGTCTCGCAGCTTGGGCGGCAAATCGTTGACCCGCTGCCCGCCCACCCAAATCGTGCCTGCAGAGATGTCCTCTAGTCCGGCAATCAGCCGCAGCAGGGTGCTTTTGCCGCAGCCCGAAGGCCCTACCAGCACCATAAACTCGCCGTCGGCCACGTCTAGATGAATGCGCCGCAGCACCGTCAGCCCCTCATGGGAGCCTGACGGATCAGCCGCACGGTTTAACTGAGCGGCTGGAAAGGTCTTGTAGACGTTCTCAATTAGAACAGGAGCCACGGTGGTGCTTATCCCTCGTTTCCATTTGACCCATTATCAGGCAAGGTGGCGATGGTGACAGCGGCAACTGATTCTCCTTTGTTCAGCTTGAGAATGCGATCGCACGGCGTACTGCGCCCTTGCCGGGGCACCTTGGCTACCGTAATCTGCGCCACCCGATCCGCCGTTGTGATCAGTGTTGCTTCTGTGCCTGGATCGGCTGCGGTTAGAGCTGCCAGCGTGTCGCTCTTGAGACTGAACTGGAACGCCTGCGTTCCCAAACCACCCCGGCTGGCTAGGGTTACGCTGTTGGCAGGCATACGCTTAGCAAAGCCCAAAGCCGAGATCAGCAGCACACAGCTACTCTCCTTAGCTATGGCCACGCAGCCCACTAGCGTTTCCTGTTTTCGCATCCGCAGAGCCTGAGGGCCTTGGGCATTACGGCCCATAATCGGCAGGTTGTCATCGTCGATCTCAAAGCGCAGCAGCCGCCCGCCGGAGGTCGCCAGCACCAGATGCTCTCCCGCCCTAGCCAGCACGGCGTAGGCCAGTTCATCGCCGTCTTTGAGCTTCATCACGGTCAGCCCTCGGCCGGTGAGCTGGCTGTATTCCTTCAGGGGCACCCGCTTAATGCGGCCCTGTCGGGTCACAACCACCAAATCCTGCTCCAAGGCCGCTTCTGTTAGCAGAATTTGTCGGACAACGGCTCCTGCTTCTGAGGGCACCGAGTCGGGCAGTAGCCGCACCAGAGGTACTCCCTTAGCCTGCCGCTGCGCCTGAGGGATGTCGTCAACTTTTACGGTAAACGCTCGACCGTCTCGGGTCAGGGCCAGCACTTCCTGGTTCGTGAGGGCCGATTCGACCTGCAGGATGACGTCTTCTACCTCCTGCAAGGTGCCGGTGCTGGCTGCTTCCTGTTTGCCCTGTCGCCGCTGATAAGAGCGGGGCGAGGAGCGGCGCACGTAGCCTTTTTGAGTAAATTCGAGAATGGCTTCTTCTTCCGCTGCTTCTGAAATGATCTCGGCTAGCTGCTGTGATTCTTTGGCAATGGCAGCAGCCGACGGAATTCGAGTGCGCCGAGGGTCGCTGAACTTTTTCTTGAGCGATCGCAACTCTTTCTTGAGCGCTTTTAGCAGCTCTTTGCGATCGTTGAGCAACCGCTGCAGTTCGTTGCGCTGCGTGCTGGCTTCTTGGAACTCCTTTTCTAGGTTCTGGCGCTCCAGCCCAGTTAAGCGCCGCAGCGGCATGGCCAAAATCGCGTCAGACTGCCGCTCGGAGAGGTCAAACTGCTGCTGAAACACCTGCTTAGCGGTGGTGCCATCGGGGGCATTGCGAAGAATATCAATGACGGTATCGAGGTTGCCTAGGGCAGTCAGCAGCCCCTCAATAATGTGCAGCCGGGCCTGGGTTTTATCCAGCTCATGCTGGTACTGGCGGGTGAGGGTTTCTTCTCGGAAGTTGAGGAAGGCCAGCAAGATTTCCCGAAGCGGCATCTGCCGGGGCTGACCGTCTTCTAGAGCCAGCATGATGGCTCCAAAGTTGGTCTGCAGTGGGGTCATGCGATACAGATCGTGGAGCACGCGCTGGGCCTGGGCTTCCCGTTTAAGCTCAATGACGACCCGCATGCCTTCGCGATCGCTCTCGTCTCGAATATCGGCAATGCCATCAAGCCGTCCGTTGTTAACCAGGTCGGCAATTTTTTCAATCCAGCCAGCTTTGTTGACCTGAAAAGGCAGCTCCGTCACGATAATGGCATTGCGCCGCTGCTTGCCCCGGCCAGGACGAACCTCCTCAAACCGGACCACTCCCCGCAGCGGAATGCTGCCCCGCCCAGTGCGATAGGCATCATAAATGCCCTCAGTGCCGATAATTTCTCCACCCGTCGGAAAGTCTGGGCCGGGGATGATTTCAAATAGCTGCTCATCGGTGATGCCAGGCCGATCAATCAAGGCAATGAGTCCATCGACTACTTCCCCTAGGTTGTGAGGGGGAATGTTGGTGGCCATACCCACGGCAATGCCAGAACTGCCGTTGAGAATCAGGTTGGGTAGCTGGGCTGGCAGCACAACCGGCTCTTGCTGGGAGCTATCGAAGTTGTCGGTGAAGTCGACCAGGGCCTCACTGATATCGCCTAACAGCGCTTCATGACCAACCGAGGCCAGGCGCGTTTCGGTGTAGCGCATGGCGGCAGGGGGGTCGTTATCTACCGAGCCGAAGTTGCCGTGGCCATCGAGCAACGGGTAGCGGCTAGAGAAGGTTTGCACCATGCGAACCAGGGCATCGTAGACGGCCTGATCGCCGTGAGGGTGGTACTTACCCAGCACATCGCCCACCACGCGGGCACACTTGCGGTAGGGCCGATCGGGAGTCAAACCCAGTTCGTGCATGGCGTAGAGAATGCGGCGGTGCACCGGTTTGAGCCCGTCGCGCACGTCGGGCAAGGCCCGGCCTACAATCACGCTCATGGCATATTCCAGATAAGACCGCTGCACCTCTGAATGGAGTGAAGTCGTGATTACCTGTCCTGAGGGGAGGGTGTTGAGTGGGTCGGCCATGAGCGTGACGGTCCTGAATGAAGTTAGTTGGGGGTTGCTCTATGTCAGCAATAACAATGCTGTAACTTATATCCAAGGGCAAGAACGTGGCAAGCGTTTAAGCACCTACAGAATCTTATGAATTGTGCTGATTATCAGATGCATCGACCGGTTTATTGACGTTCTTTCAACACAATTCCCTCTTTAAGCGGTGGATTACTCATCATGAAAACCGTCCTGATTGTGGAAGATGACCCGATCAATGCCCGGGTCTTTTCAAAGATTTTGACCAAGCGGGGAGGCTTGGCAGTAAAGCATACGGAGAATGTTGACGAAGTCATACAGATTGCCCAAAACCGGGAGGCCGACATTATTTTGATGGATGTTTCTTTGGCCCACAGCGTTTACCAGGGGAAGCCGGTCGATGGCATTAAAATTACCCAAATGCTCAAGGCCAACCCAGATACAGCCAATCTGCCGGTGATTCTGGTGACGGCCCACGCGATGGATGGCGATCGCGAGAATTTCCTCAAGCTGAGCGGAGCCGATGGCTACATCTCTAAGCCGGTAGTGGATCACCAGCAGTTTGTGGATCAGGTTAAGGCTATGATGACAGACATCTAGCTAAGTACATTTGTACTTTATAGCAACGGTTCCTGCAACTATAGGCCCAATCTCTAGACTCAAGAGCCCAGGCGAAACTACAGATAAGTGCACCAGTCGCTCCAGCCGCCTACGTAGAGCTTGCCCGTAGGCTTGCCTGCGATCGCTTGGCTTAGCAGATTAACGCAGGCGGTGACGCCGGAGCCGCAATAGACAATTACATCGTCGACATCGTCTAAGGTTGACCAGTGGACGGCGAGTTCGGCGTGCGATCGCATTCGTCCATCCCCCTCACTGACATCTTGCCAGAAATAATTCACCGCGCCAGGAATGCTGCCTGCAACTGGGTCAATCGGTTCTTGCTCACCCCGGTAGCGAGATGGCTCACGCGCATCAACCAGCAACATGCCCGGTTCATCCTTGCGCCGTCGCACAGTGTCAATATCAACGACCCAATCCGTTCGTGGCGTGGGCGTAAATTTGCCTGAACCGGCTTCACGCACCGCCTGACTAAGCGCATATCCCTGGCTCTGCCAACCCTGTAGTCCGCCATTGAGTACCGCCACCGCATCGTGGCCCAGATACTTCAGCAGCCACCAGAGCCGCGAGGCAAAAGCATAGCGAGCATCATCATAGGCCACCACCAAAGTCGGGCCCGCAGGTAGCGCAGAAGATACGCCCATCGCCTCCAGCTTTTGCCCAAACTTCTCCCAATCTGGTAGTGGATGCCGCCCCCCATGCACCTGCACCGGACTCGACAAATCTTGGTTTAAATCTAGGTAATGTGCCCCTGGAATGTGCCCAGCCTCGTACTGTCGCCGCCCCTTCTCCGGCTCCATCAGCGCAAAGCGGCAGTCTACTATGACTACCTGCGGGTCATCTAAGTGGTCAGCTAGCCAGCCAGGCTCGACTAGATTTGTAGGGTAAGTCATCGCTGTAATTTTGAGGCAGAGACGCGGGGGAGCAAAGAAGCAAGAGGTTGAGGCAGCAAGGGGTCGAGGCAGCGGAGGAACCAGGGAGTGGCGGAGCAGAGGTAGTTGGTTTTCCTTTGTCCATTGTGACTTCTGACCTGATCAAGCAAAGGGCAAGAGACAAAAATCGACACTCCCTCGCCCGCGTCTCCGCTACCCCCTCACCCCTGTTCCTCTCTCACCTGCCACGGAGCAAACCACGGCAGCAGCACCAGTCCTGGCAGCGCTGCTATCAGCGTTATCAGAAAAAACAGAGGCCAGCCGGTGGCTTTGACGATTTGGCCGGCGGGGGCTGATAAGATATCGCGGCTGACGGCCATTAGGCTGGAGAGCAGGGCGTATTGAGTGGCGGAGAAGCGGGGGTTGCAGAGGCTCATCAGAAACGCTACGAAGGCAGCGGTGCCCAAACCGGCACAGAAGTTTTCGATGTTGATGCTGAGGATCATCAGGGGATAGTTTTGCCCCACCTGAGACAACACGAAATAGGCCAGATTGCTGAAGGCCTGGAGGATGCCAAAGATCCAGAGGGAGCGGTTGATGCCGATCTGGCTTAGCAGTGCGCCGCCTACTAGCGTGCCGACAATGGTAGCAAATAGCCCCATGCCGCCGCGAATCGCGCCAATGTCGGTCTGGGTGAAATCGAGCGCCAGCAGGAAGGGTGTCACCATGTTGTTGACAAGGGCATCTCCCAGCTTGTAAAGCACGATGAAGACCAGGATGAGAACGCCTCGACTGACGCCGGAGCGCTGGAAAAACTCTCTAAACGGCATGACCACTGCTTCTGCCAGGGTAGCGGGATGGTGGTAGTCGCTGACGGGTTCTGGGGCAAAGAAGGAGAATGCGATCGCAAGTCCCATCAGCCCAGCCATCACCATATACACCAGCGGCCAGGGAATCTGGTCAGCTAGAATCAGCGCTGCCGAACCCGTTACCAGCAGCGCGATGCGGTAACCCAACACAGCCACCGCGGCCCCTGCCCCCATCTCTCGGGGCTCTAGCACATCGGTGCGGTAGGCATCAAAGGCAATGTCTTGGCTGGCGCTAAGAAAGGCAATGATCAGCGCATTGACGGCCACCATGGTCAGCGCCTGCTGGGGATTTTGTAGGGCCATCGCCCCGATTGCCAGCACTAGCGCCACCTGGGTAATTACCAGCCAGCCTCGCCGCCGTCCCAAAAAGGGAGGAATGTAGCGATCTAGCAGCGGCGACCAGAGAAACTTGAGCGAGTAGGGCAGCGCCACCAGCGTAAACCAGCCAATGGTGCCCAGATCCACCCCAGCGGTAGTCATCCATGCCTGCAGAGTTTGGCTGGTGAGAAACAGCGGTAAACCAGAGGCAAAGCCCAGAAACAGCAGAGCCAGCATCTTGCGGCTCTCGAAAACCTTGAGAAACGATGGGGTGGCTTTCAAAAGGGGAGCTGGCTCCTTACGCTGAAACAGTCTCTGGAGTATAAAACGTCAGCTGGGTGGTGCCGTAGCGTTTTTCCCGAATCAAGTTCAAGCCTGGCACCTCAATGGCCTGCCAGATATCGGGGTTGTGCTCTACTGCGACCTCTCCCATCGGCGTTAACAGGCCAAATCGAACAATGCCGGTGAGGACGGGCATATAGAGTTCGCTATCGTAGGGCGGGTCAACATAAATCCGCTCAAAGGGCTGGTTTCTCAGCCGATCCATCTGCTGCAAAACATTGCCGCGAATAACGTGAAACTTTTGGTCGGGCTGGCTTACCCGCTCCCAATTTTCTCGAATAACCCGACAGGCCAAGGGTGACAGCTCAATGGCAACGGCCTCAGCCGCTCCACGGCATAGCGCCTCGGCTCCCATTGCGCCGCTGCCCGCACACAAGTCTAGCCAGCGGCAGCCAGCAATGCTGCCCTGCCAGACGTTAAATAGGGCCTGCCGTACCCGCGATGCGGTAGGGCGAGTGTCTTGCCCTGGCAGGGTCTTGATGGTGCGATTGCCGTAAATTCGAAGCGACATCCATAGAGACGCAATTGATCGCGTTTATAAACAGCGTAAACAGGCCCTGAAATCTTCTCGTAGAGACGCAATTACCCGCCTCTAAATCCGGTGAAAATATTCCAGGCTCTTAATCAAAATCTCCAGAACGTACTGCCAAAACCGTTGTTCCTAACGGCTCACTGCCAGTTCTTGGGCCTTGACCATGGCCACAAAGTTGTCCAGCATTTTGAGCCCGGCAGGGGCAGACTTTTCTGGGTGATACTGCATTGCCATTAGGTTATCGCGTGCGATCGCAGCCGTCACCGTCTGACTGCCGTGCGTCACCGTCGCCGCTACTACTGCGGGATCGGCAGGGTCAGCATAGAAAGAGTGGACAAAATAGACCCAGTCGCCGTTCTCAATGCCCTGCCAGATAGGAGCATCGGGTTGGGTCAAGGTGAGCTGGTTCCAGCCCATATGGGGAATAGTGATGCCTGGTTCGGGCTGAAATCGCCGGATGTGTCCTGGCAGGATGCCCAGCCCTGCTTCTCGACCTTCCTCGCTGGCCTCAAATAGAAGCTGTAGACCGAGGCAGATACCCAGAAAGGGTTTGCCGCTAGCGATAATGTCTTTGATAGGCTGAACCAGGTCGCGCGATCGCAAGTGCTGCATTGCCGGATCAAAGGCCCCATCGCCGGGCAGCACCACCGCATCAGCCTGCTCTAGCTCGGCAACGACATCGGTAATGTGGGGGGTAGCTCCGGAGTTGGCTAGACCCTTGCAGGCCGAGTGCAGGTTGCCCATGTCGTAGTCAATGACGGCAATCAAGGTCATAGCAGCCTCCCCAGCAAACAGCAATACTCCCCTATCCTACCTGTCGGCCCGCAGTTCCGCCTAAAGGCTCACGACGCCCCTCGAAATTTCACGCTAAAGTTGGCAGGGCCATCAGGATGACGTTTCTACCAGCTTGTTTTCACCGGCTTGGTTTCTATGGGCTTAACCAAAGCAAAGCGTCATGTCCACTATCCTTCTCACCTCTTTTGCTCCTTGGAAAGCTGACCAACGGTCAAACTCTTCGGATGACTTGCTGGTTAGCTTGCAACAGCGACAGGAACTGCCAGACAATGCCCTTTTGATGCGGCAGGTACCAGTCAATTTTCACCTTGCCCCCTGTCATATCATTGCCAAACTGGTAGAACTGCGTCCGGCTGTTCTAATCTGCTGCGGCATGGCAGAAAAGCGCCACTGTTTAAGCCTGGAGCTAAATGGCCGCTACGAGGACAAAACCCTCAAAACTGCCCTAAACCTACCTGAATTGATAGCAGGTACTCGACTCACCGAGATCAGCCACTGCGCTGGAACCTACGTCTGCAACCACCTCTATTTCAAAGTGCTGGAATTCATCCAGCGCACACGCTGCTCGACCCAGGCCATTTTTATTCATGTGCCCCCGCTCAACCCGCTAAATCAGGAGTTTGTTGCCGCAGACTTTACGCTAATCCTGCAACGGCTGAGCCTACCGGCGACAGCGCCTTTGCCGCTGGTAGCTTAATCGGCGGCCTAATCTACCAGTGGCCTAATCGTAAGAAATGGCCGTCGCTTGCATCGGGTACATCCCCAGGTGCGCCTATCGCTAAACTCATGAAACCCTACCAATCCATTCCCATTCAAGACTGCGGTGAACCCCTAGTGCCGCTGCCGCCGGATCAGTTTGATCTGGCAGATCCCCACTTTTACCAATCTTTAGGGGCTCCTTACGCTGACAAATCTCCCTTCTACCTGCGCCAAGGGGTGTTGGCCGCACTCCTTCAGGCCCAAGCCACCCTAGCGGCAGAGTATCCTGGCTGGCGCATTCGGGTATTCGATGCGTTTCGGCCCGTGGCTGTACAGCAGTTTATGGTGGACTACACCTTTCGTGAACTGCTGCAAATTCAAGGACTGGACGAGGCTGATCTAAGTGATGACCAGCGGCAGGCGCTGACAGCTCAGGTCTATCAGTTTTGGGCTCCGCCTAGCTCCGATCCGGCCATGCCGCCGCCCCACAGTACCGGAGCCGCAGTAGATGTCACTCTGGTCGATCAGCGGGGCAGTGAAGTGGATATGGGGTCGCCCATTGATGAAATTTCGGCCCGCTCTTTTCCTGACCACTTTGCGGGTAGCGATGATCCTTCTGAGCAGCAGTGGCACCGCCACCGCACTCTGCTCAATCGGGTAATGGTCGCTGCCGGATTTCGGCGACATCCCCAGGAGTGGTGGCACTTTTCTTTGGGCGATCAGCTCTGGACTTGGCTAGGTTTCCAAGCAGGCTATCAGGCTGAGCAGATTGCCCGCTACGGTTGCGCCCCAGAGCCCCTAGAGCCCCCTAGGGCATCTCCTGAAAAATCGGTAGCTCAGTCTCTAGCATCAGACAATTCTGCCCGTCCTTAGCTCGCAATTGGTACTGCACCTTATCCATCAGCCGGTTTAAGATTAACCAGCCATAGCCCCCCTCCTGAAAGGTTTCAGGGACAGGGGCCAGGTAGGTGTCTGTGTCGTAGCCCTGCCCCGAATCCCAAATTTCTAGAGTCACAGAGCGCTGGTCTAGGGTTAGCCGCAGGATGACGGGCGTCTCCGGATTGTCTTTGTGGGCATGGCGAACCACGTTGGAATAGGCTTCGACGAGGGCTAGTCGCAAGCGGGTAGACAGCTGAGGCCAGGTTTCTGACTCCTTAAGCTCTGTGGCTAGAGACTCTAGTAACCAGCTCTCAACCACAGACAAAAATTTCAGGTCGCTAGGAATTTTCAGTTCAGTCCTCATCTGGCAGCACCTCCAGAGATAAGGCTGTCTGGTCGTCCTCCTGCTGACTACTCAGCTTTTGAATAGCCTCTAGGAGTTTATCGAGATCGAGGGGGGGAGGCTGCTGCTCTAGCAAGGCCCACAGCCCAGCCTGCTGAAGCATAGCCAGGCTGCCTGCTCCCTGCTCCGGGGTGACTTCGGTGAGCCCGTCGCTAGCTAGCAGCAGCGTATCACCTGGCGAAAGATCGAGTTCCCCAGCCTTGGCTTGCCAGCTCGGTAAAATGCCCAAGGGCACCCCTCGGGTCTCTAGATATTGAGGTGTATGGGCTGCCCGCGACCAGACTAGGGGGTAGATATGACCCGCATTGGCATAGGTCATGTGGCGGGTAGTGGGAGAGTAGCGCACCAGCACCAGCGTGATGAAGCAGTTATTGCTCACCAAATCGTCTAACAAGCTTGAATTTAGGCTTTGCATCACCGCGTCGGGTGCAGGGGAAGTTTCTTGGGAGAGTTCTCGCCGCAGCACTGAGATCGCGCTGGCCATAAACAGCGCAGCGGGAACGCCTTTACCAGAGACATCTCCGACTGCCAGCCACACATCTCCTTGGGGGTGGACAAGGACCTCGAAGAAGTCGCCGCCTACTTCGCTGGCTGGCAAGCACCGGGCCTGAATTTTGGCACCGGGGACACTGGGCCAGCTCTGGCGCAGCAGGTTCATTTGGATCTGGCGAGCGACTTCTAGCTCTGCCCGCATCTGCCGAGTTCGCTCTTGAACCTGCTGATAAAGCTGTGCTTGGGCGATTGCTAGAGCCACCTGGTCAGCTACGCTGCGGATCAGATCGAGGGTTTCTTCAGACCAGTTGGGAGATCGAACCTGGTAGAGAGAGGTGACTGCTAGGCAGCGCTGCTGAAAGATTAGGGGCAGCGTCAGGACGGCAATAGGCTGGTGGGAGTGGTCAATCGTGGTTAGAGTGGCTTCGGCCTCGAACTTGATGTGGCTCTCTTGCTTGAGATGGTGGCTGTACAGTACTGGCCAGAGAGGATCTGGGGCCGCTTCAGTATGACTGTCGGATGCCGTTGGTGGGGTCGGGTATTGAAAGATGGGAGTGGGAGCCGTGGGACTGGTTTCAGGCTTGGGGCACCCATCCTCTTGAGGCCGCAGGATGACATGGTCGGCCTCGAACCGTTCGCCTAGGGTATCGACGACTGTTTGCAGCATGCTGTGATAGTCCAAAGATTCTCGGACTGCGCTCATGACTGCGTTGATCAGAGACTCTCGCCGGAGGGCCAGGGTCAATGCTCGGGTGCGCTGCTTGACTAGCCGGTAAGTTTCGATAGACTGCAGCACCACATTTTTGAGCGCCTCGGGATTCCAGGGCTTGGTGATGTACTTAAAGACTTTGCCCGAGTTAATGGCTTCTACCAGGTCTTCGACATCGGTATAGCCCGTTAACACAATCCGGATGGTATCGGGAAACCGCTCTACGGTGCGGCTAAGAAATTCGGTTCCGTTCATCCTAGGCATGCGCTGGTCGGAGATGATGATGGCCATTTCTCCGACCTGCTCTAGGATTGTCAGGGCTTCAAGACCGCTGCTAGCTTTGAAAACCTGAAATTCCCGGCGAAAGGTGCGATAGAGCAGATCTAGGTTGTCTGGCTCGTCGTCTACCACCATTAGCTTGAGCTTGTCGTGTTCGCCTACACTCATGTGCTGTGACCCATAGCCATTAATCCCAGGGAACGATTGCGACGTTTGAAGACCAGAGCTGATCAGCATCGCAATTCTGCCAGTGCTTTCAGTTAATGCTTTCAAGGTTCCCGGATTTTTTCCGGGAATGCCCAGTCAGGCATACACTAGTGTTGATTATGGCCTGCTTAAAAACCTTTGGCATAGGGGGCGAGTATGCAGAGTTTGATCAGACGTTGGGGGTGTGCCCTCTTACTGGCTGCTGTCGGCGTTTTTCCGGCGCGCGGCGTTCTGGCTCAAACGGTGCAGTCGCTGCAGCAAGATATTCAGGTGGCGATTTGTCGCGGTGATTGGAATCAGGCGGTGGATCATACTGGCGCTCTGATGGCGCTGCCGCAGATTTCCCCCGCCAATCGGGCGACGCTGGTTGCCTTTCGCCAGCAGCTTAAAACCTGGCGTGATGATCCTAGGACGGTACCGAGGTTTACAAACTGTGATACAGCCCTAGCTCAGTTTATTCCGGCAGATTTGGTGCCAGAGGTGGCTCCTCCTTTGAATTGGGAGAGTGCGATCGCAACGCTCTCCAGCGTTCCCTATATCCCCTCTAATAATCAGCGCGCCCGCCAGGCTGAAGGCTTCGCAGTGGCGGGTTTAGCTCGCCAGCTTGACACGAATATTCCAGCGCTAACGCCCACGGTGCCGATCGATATGCGCACCGGCTCAGGTGTATCAGCAGGAGCTGTAGGTCAAGACTACCGGGTGTTTACCTTTGTCGGTGGGCTGGGCGATCAAGTCACAATCGACGTGGACGTGAACCGAGTCTTTCCGGGTCTGCTGTATTTTGATGACGACTCTCAGATATTTCTGTTTGACAGCCAGGGCCGACTACTCGTCGAGAACGATGACCTCAGCCGCCTTCAATCCCGAATTACTAACTACATCTTGCCGCAGTCGGGCCTGTACTACGTGGCGGTGACTACCTACAACAATGACCCTATCTTCAATGCTGAGGGTCAAGTTGTTGGCTGGAGCGGCAATGGCGGCAGTTCGGTTGAATTTACCCTGTCTATTACGGGTGTAACACCGACGGATCAGTTGGTGCTGCCGGAGGCGAGTCTTTGACGCGCCCCCATGTCCTCTTTTAGGATGTTGAGTCGCGCTACGCTTGACGCCAACCTACGGGGCTGGCCTTCTTTACCTCCCCTATCTATCTCTACCTCTCCGCGTCTTCCACTCTCCGCGTTCCCCCTCTCCCATGTCGTCTTCCCTCCGCTCTGCCACACGCAGCTTGGCCGAGCGAGCGCGGGGGTTTTGCTGGATCTCGTCATCAGTGGCGATGATGGGTTTCTTGGTGACTACTGAGAGTAGGGGCGAGCCCTTGATGGCGTGCTTGACGATTCGATCTTCTAAGCTGTGGAAGCTGATGATGGCCAGTCGGCCACCTGGCTCCAGCCAGGTGGGGGCGAGTTCTAGAAACCGCTCCAGCACTTCTAACTCGCGGTTGACGGCAATGCGCAAGGCCTGAAAGGTGCGGGTGGCGGGGTGAATGCGGCCATAGCGGTATTTGGTGGGAACGCACTTGGAGATGGCGTCTGCTAGTTCGGTGGTGGTGTTGAAGGGGCGCTGGGCGACGATCTGGCGGGCAATGCGTCGAGATAGCCGCTCCTCGCCGTAGATGTAGATAATTCGGGCGAGCTCTACTTCCTCCCAGTGGTTGACAATTTCGGCGGCGGAAATCTCTTGGCGCTGGTCCATGCGCATGTCTAGCGGGGCGGTCAGCCGGAAGCTAAAGCCGCGTTCTGGAATGTCGAACTGGGCAGAGCTGACGCCCAAATCTGCCAGAATGCCGTTGAACTGCTGGTTACCAGGTTTGAACTCGGCAAAATTGCTGCGGCAGAAGGTGATGCGATCGCAATACTCCGCCAGTTCAGCCTGGGCCGCTGCGATCGCAGCCCCATCTTGATCCAAAGCCGTCAGCCGAATTGTAGGGTCGGCCTCTAAGATGAGCTTGCTGTGGCCGCCGCCGCCCACAGTGGCATCGAGATACTGCCCTCCCGGTCGGGGCTGCAGCCCGGCAATGGTTTCCTGGGGCAAGACGGGAATATGTTCAAAGGTGGGGGGCTCAGCAGTCATACAGCGATTTTCAGATCAGGAAGCTACGGGCTGGGGTGGATGAGTAGATGGGTGGCGAATGCAGGTGAAAAGGGCTGTAGATTAGCGCACAAAAAGGGCTCTGCGCCCCTCGATTGAGTCTACTGCAATTGGTTACGGCCCATCGTCTTTGCCAGCTAGAGCCGATGCCGCTCCAGGCCATGTAGGCCAATGGCCCCTAAGATGGCGCTGAGCAAGGTCCAAACTCCGTCAGCAAACAGGTTAATTCGGTGGATTGACTGCAAAGACTCAGCAATGAAGATTTGGGTGAGGTCGTCTGAGGTCTGAATCGTCAGCTCAAACCGCTGATATGCCTGCTGTAGGCTATCCCAGTCGATCAGAGCTGCTCTGCCAAACACGGCAACACCTGCGATCGCAGGCGCAATGACGAGCAGCAGCAGCAAGGATGTACGCATCGTTTTGGAGCCTAGTTTTTGAACTTAAATGGTCTATATAGGCGATGTTCATCTACAAAGGCAGGAAAATCACATTAAGATGCATAAAGGGAGCCACCTGCCGGTAAACCCCGCAGACACCCTGGGCTAGACCAAGCAGACATACCTCGCTGACCCTATGGCAAGAATTGAGACCAAGACCGAACCCATGGTCCTCAACATGGGACCGCACCATCCCTCTATGCACGGGGTGTTGCGCCTGATTGTGACCCTGGACGGCGAAGACGTTATCGACTGTGAGCCGGTCATTGGCTACCTCCATCGTGGCATGGAGAAAATCGCCGAAAACCGCACTAACATTATGTTCGTGCCCTACGTGAGCCGCTGGGACTACGCTGAGGGCATGTTCAACGAAGCCATCACGGTGAACGCTCCAGAAAAGCTAGCCAATATTGAAGTGCCTAGGCGGGCCAGCTATATCCGAGTGATCATGCTGGAGCTAAACCGCATTGCCAACCACCTGCTTTGGCTTGGCCCCTTTCTGGCAGACGTGGGCGCTCAGACTCCATTTTTCTACATCTTCCGGGAACGGGAGATGATCTATGACCTGTGGGAAGCTGCGACCGGCTACCGCATGGTCAACAACAACTATTTCCGCATTGGCGGCGTGGCTGCCGACCTGCCCTACGGCTGGATCGATAAGTGTCTCGACTTTTGCGACTACTTCATTCCTAAAGTCGATGAGTACGAGAAGCTAATCACCAACAACCCCATCTTCCGCCGCCGGGTTGAAGGCATTGGCACAATCTCGCGGGAAGATGCGATCGCATGGGGCCTCTCAGGTCCGATGCTGCGTGGCTCTGGCGTTAAGTGGGACTTGCGCAAGGTCGATCACTACGAGTGCTACGACGACTTTGATTGGGATATCCAGTGGGAAACTGCTGGGGACTGCCTGGCCCGCTACGTGGTGCGGATTCGGGAAATGCGCGAGTCGGTGAAGATCATCCGGCAAGCCTGTAACCAAATTCCTGGTGGCCCCTACGAAAACCTGGAAGCCAAGCGGATTGCGGGTGGTCCTAAGTCGGAGTGGAACGGCTTCGAGTATCAGTTCATCGGCAAGAAGATTGCTCCCACCTTCAAAATTCCTGCAGGTGAGCATTACGTTCGAGTCGAAAGCGGCAAGGGCGAACTCGGTGTCTTCATCATTGGAGACGACAACGTTTTCCCCTGGCGCTTTAAAATTCGCGCCGCTGACTTTGTCAACCTGCAAATTTTGCCCCAGCTGGTACGCGGCATGAAGGTTGCCGACATCATGCCAATTTTGGGCAGCATCGACATCATCATGGGCTCTGTAGACCGATAAATTCCCACACTGGTCAATAGGCTGTAGGGGCGAAGCATTCCATCTGTAATCTGAGGCAATTTGCCCAAGGTTCGATGCGAAAGGCTTGGCCCCTTTTGCAATTTTTCAAGGTACGAGTTGATGTAAGGTTGTCAGATGTACAGACAGGCTCAGGCTGTTGGGCCTTACACTGGAATTGCTGTCAGTCCGTATTCCAGCCCTATGACCCTTACCAGTACTCCTGCAATTAACTGGGACGCTCTCGTTGCAGCCCTTGGTGATATTGAAGTTATCCGAGAGCCGGGCCAGGTTGAGAAACTGTCGAAGGATTATTACAACTTCAGCCCAGTGCTGGTGAAGCAGCTAGCCGACAAGACGGGAGACTTGGTGGTGCGGCCCAAAACCGAGGCCGAAGTGCTCAAGGTGGCTAAGGCCTGTGTGGCAGCGAAAGTGCCAGTTACCGTCCGGGGGGCGGGCACCGGCAACTATGGGCAGTGCATTCCGCTGGAAGGTGGGGTCATTCTCGACCTCAGCCGGATGAATGCAGTCAAGTGGGTGAAGCCAGGGATTGCCTGTGTGGAGGCGGGGGCTAAGCTATCTGCTATCGATAAAGTGACGCGCGAGTCAGGCTGGGAGCTGCGCATGTATCCCTCTACCTACCGCACCGCAACGATTGGCGGCTTTATCGGCGGCGGCAGCGGCGGCATTGGTTCGGTGCTGTACGGGCAGTTGAGAGATAGAGGCAACCTGATCGCCGTTCGCGTGGTGACGATGGAAGACGAACCGCGCGTGATTGAGCTGCGGGGCGATGAGGTGCAGAAGGTCAACCACGCCTACGGCACCAACGGCATTATCACCGAGCTAGAAATTCCGCTGGGGCCTGCTTACCCCTGGACCGAGGTAATTGTCGCCTTCGATGACTTTATGACCGCTGCCCGCTTTGGTCAGGCTTTGGGCGATGCTGACGGCATCATCAAGAAAATGATCAGCATTCATGCGTGGCCGATTCCCAGCTATTTTGTGCCGCTCAAGCCCTTCTTGCCTGAGGGCAAAGCCGCTGCTCTGTTGATGGTAGCCGAGCCAAATATAGAACCCTTTGGTGAGCTAGTGAAGGCGTTTGGCGGAACGGTTACCTATAGCAAGGCGGCACAAGATGCCAGCAAAGGCACCCTCTTAGCAGAATTTACCTGGAACCACACTACGCTGCACGGGCGCAGTGTGGTTCCCTCGCTGACTTACCTGCAAACGCTGTTTCTAACGGACGCGAACCTGGAGCTGATCGAGCAGCTTTACCATCACTTCGGAGATGAGGTGATGATGCACCTGGAGTATTTCCGAGTGGGCGGCAAGGTGGTTCCGGCGGCGCTGCAGGTGGTGCGCTATACAACTGATGAGCGGCTGTTTGAAATTATTCAGTACCACGAGGAGCAGGGCGCACTAATTGCCAACCCTCATACCTACATGCTTGAAGATGGCGGCATGAAGACGGTAGACCCGGTGCAGGTGGACTTTAAGGCCCAGGTTGACCCCTACGGTTTGTTGAACCCTGGCAAGTGTCGCGGCTGGCTAGAGCGGATCGGCGGCTAAAGGGGTAGGCGCTTGTCAGATCTCGGGGTTCTTTAAGAACCCCGAGATCTAGCTGGTGCTGGCCGCCTACGGTTATGCGTTTGGCGGAATCGTGGGACGGTAGCGCTGCAGGTAGTGCAGGACGTCGCCAGGGTCGCGGTAAATGAGCAAGCCATTTTCGGGAATTGCGATCGCACGGCTCCACTCAATTCGCTCAGCGTAGCCCAAGACGTGCAGGCTATCGATGGCGCTACGGGTATCGGCCTCGGAGCCTACCAAATACAGGCGTAATCGTCTGCGCCTCGGCTGGCCTGTGAAGTTTACAGATGCAGGAGGCTGTGCCGACTCTCCTAAAGAGGTCGGCAGGAAGTATTGAATTTGCAGCATTTAAGGGGATTCCTTTGAAATCAATGGGTAGGAATCCCCGAAAAGTTGGTCGCCCTCGACGTGTGCTAGCAGCAGGGCGACCTAAAATAGGCACAGCCCGTGCGACAGCCTTTGACTGTTCGCGGGTTAGGCGCTGGTTGATGTGCCACCATCTTCCAGTGCCGCAGACCAAGTTTTCGGGGTAAGACAAGCTGCGACGAAACAGCTATAGCAGAGAATGCTATCCGATTTGATCCTTAAAGGCAAGTAAAAAGAGATACAGCCAGAAACCGGGTTTCTTAAAGAAACCCGGTTTCTCAACATCTAGGGTTCTTTAGGTATGTAAGACGGTTGTAAAATTTCCGAACTCTCTACCTGAACAGAGTAGCTTTGTCAAAACGGAGTACTAACAATTAGTAAGTAGATCTGTAGGATGGGCAAAGCAAAGCGTGCCCATCAAAACTTATATCGCTAGAAGATAGGCACGGGCTTTAAGCCCTTTGCCCATCCTACTTTTGGCGAGATTTGCTCACATCAACGCAATGTTGACTGCTCGATAGGCTATCAATATATCGGCTAGTGAAATGCGATCGCACCTCCCCACCACTGCCATCAGAAAAAAATCTCTGATTTGATTTAATTGCCCCCATTCACCATAGGAGCGGCAAGGGTTCCTCCTCCCAGACCCGCATCTCGCAACCGCTGAGCTCCAATATTGCGGCTAAGAACCGCTAACCCCGCTAGATGAGCCTGCAACCCCGCAGTACTGGCACAGCAATCAGTCAACACAATCGGCTCAATGCCCCGGTCAAACAAATCCATCGCAATTTTTAACACACACATATCTGTGTCGATCCCCACGACAGCAACCTGCTGAGTTTGCCGGTCACAGAGATAATCCACCAACTCAATTGGCATCCCGCATAATCCCCGTTTACTAAAAACGAACTCAGGCTTAATGTAGGGAGCTAAGTCTTCCGATAAATCTGTTTCAGGTGCCTCATTACAGCCGTCCCACTTGAGAAAGCGTGTATAAGGCCCCTCCGCTGAATTGATGAAGCGAGTGAATAATAAGGGAGAGTAGATCTTCTGCTTAATTAAACGAGCAACCCGTTGAGGAATATGATGGGTAAAGTCATTAATAAATCCTGTTTGCACGTCTACAACAAGTAACGGAATTGTCATAAAAGATTGTAATCTACCTTACATTTTTACTATTAACGATATTCCTAGGCTTAGACCTTAAACTCCTTCTTTAGTAAGAAGGAAAAGTAGATTTGTAAAATAAGCAAAGCGAAGCGTGCCCATCAAAGCTTCATAAGATGGGCACGGGTTGCACGACGTTCCCGATAGCGATCGTCCGAGACATTGTTCAATACACTGCAGCACAAGCTTTTGTAGGCCAATCGTCTATGCAGAGCGACTTTCAAACGATCGGGTGCAGTGAGATTGTGGACAGGGCAAACCCCTCGTCGTTATCGGCTACAGTGCTGCTAAAAAGCCAATCCCTATAGCGTATGGATACTCTTTTTTAACTCTGCCTGTTGCTGTTCAGGGCTCAACGGCTTGTAAGTCAGATTAGAAACTCCAACAAACGCAACTAGACCTACCAGCGGGCTAATCAAAGTCGGAAACCCGTCAAAGTCAGGCGTAAAAAGCCCATTGGAAATGTGCAGCAGCGTATTGTCAACCCCAAACATCGTCGGCATTAAGACAAAGAACGTCAGCCGTGTCAGCGACCCAGCGACAATGCAGGCCAACGCCCCCTGCCAAGTGGATCGAGACCAAAATAGCCCCCCCGCCAAAGGCCCCACCAATCCCGCAAAGCTAAGGTCAAAGGCCAGCAGCAGCAGCACGCCAGTCTGGGGCACAACCAGGGCCAGAAACACGCCCAGCAGCGTGATAAATACGGCCATGAGGCGCGTAATGAGCAGTAGCCTATCGCCTCCCACTCCTTGAGCCGTATTGTGGCGAATGCCTAGTACGTTGTGAGCCAGTACCGAAGACGTGCCGAGAATAGCACCGTCTGCTGTTGAGAGAGACGCTGACAAAATAGCAGCAATAACCAGTAATGCCAAAAACGGAGGCACCACATTTTGAATCAAGCTAAACAGAATAGGGCCGTCTGGCGTAATTCCAGCCTGATCCAAAATCCGGTTTGCCGACAAAGCAACAATAGAAAATGGAATACCAATCACAAGCGTGCCTACAGCAGCGGTAAAACAAGCCCTGCGAGCAGTTTGTGGGCTCTCAGCTGCAAAAATCCTGGCCATAAAGTCAATAGCCACCAAGTTGCCAAACCCCAGGGCTAAAATGCTAGCCCAATTAATCGCCGCCCCAGATCCTACCGACGTTAGCTGATCAAGCGCCAGAGGCCCCATGCCAGAGTCAGCCCCTAGACCAAACGTAAGGGCGAGATAGGTGAGCACACCTAAAGACCCGACTAGAGCAATCAGTAGCTGGATAGCATCTGTGTAGGCTACGGCAAAAAGCCCACCAGAAGCCGTGTATACAAACACTAAAGTGGCCAGCATGGTAACGCCGCCAACATAGCTCATGCCCAAAAAGGTTTGGAAGATATAGCCCCCGGCCACCAAATTCCCCGCTAATAGAAACGAGAAACTAATCACCATGATGATGGCAGCTACAACCTCAGTGATGCGGTTGTATTTAATTCGGTAAAAATCTGGCAGGGTCATTAGCCCCATACGGTTCATGGGTTTAGCAAAAAACGTGCCTGCTAAGAACAAACACATTGCTAGACCCATAGGCAGTGCTGCCCCGGCCCAAAAGCCAAATTCTGCCGCCAAATCGGTGTTGCCCAAGGTGGCATTAGAATCAACCGACTGTGCCATTAGCGTAGCAGCGGCCAAAGGCAAGGAAAGTCCCCGCCCTGCCACTAAAAAATTCTCACTGTCACCTTTTACCTGCTTCGAAGCCCAAACCCCTATCCCCAGTGTTCCTAGGAGGAATGAAATAATTCCCCAGGAAAAAACTGTGTTTTCCATACGCCTGATCTCCTAAGACTAAACCCGTAATCTTTGAGCGGCGAGGTACAGCAAAGCCCGAGGGAAAGATACTAATCTACAGCGCGATTAGCTACTTTCTCCCGGGCTTTTATCCCTCCGTGAACCAAGTTAAATCCATAAAGATTTGACTTGGCAGCATCTCTTGGACCAGACACTTAACTGCGAGCTAAGCCGGAACCCTAGACACTATGACCTTAAATTTCTGCAATCCGCAAACAGCTAAAAGCGCTAGAAAAGCATTGGGAATAAATACTTTTTTGAGCACTTCTTAAATGTTGCCTGTTTAAGTTTTTATCAACGGATAACGGGTTAATAAGTATTCAGGGATACGGTTGCTCTGATTTAATGTCACCGTTTAATTACTTCTGATATAAGCTTCACCTGCGGCAGGGCTATTTTGCTCTGGTTTATCTGCTGGTCTTGCTGTCCTACAGTGTTCGTACGCTTCGGGTTAAGTGCATAGGCTGCAAAGAGCCTGTGCAGCAGTTAGTGGGAAATATTAACCAACGGGTTCTCACCCGCATTGGAGGTGACTATGAAGCAGGGTATCTCTTGTAAGTACTGTGGAGTGCCAATCCGCTCGCGCGCGACGCTGGCGGTGGTGGGGCGTGGCCTGCAACCCTTGCACACTCGCTGCTACCCAGCTTATGTAGCGCAACAGCCCTGGTATCGCAAGCCTGGCTGGCCGGTCAACCGCTGGCGATCGCTACTGCCTTTTAACGCGCTGCTGCTGTCGCTCGTGCTGGCCCTACACTTTACTGTCGCGCCTGTTGCCCCCTCACAATGGTTAGGGCTAGGGCAACTGCTGCTGGTGGTCAATGCGTGGCTGCTGGGCGCGCGGCTAATCAGCTATTGGAGCCTGGAGCGGCACCTGCCTCCGCGTGAACCTACTGACGTACGGGGCGTGTAGCTCTCCCCAGCGTAACGACTGTGTGAACTCAGTTGCCGCTGTGTCTGCCATGGGAATGCTAAAGGGACTCATCCTGAGAAGGTAAAGCATGTTCACGCAGACCCGAAAGTTTCGCATAGGTGGCTACCAAGCTGGTCAAAAACCAGACAATGCTAAGCACCACCAGGCAGGTCGGTTTGGCAAAGACCAGCTGCCGCACAAGGTGGATCTGCGAAAGCACATGACCGAGGTGGAGGAGCAGGTTGGCAGTAGCTGCGTGGCCAATGCCTTTGTCGGGGCTTATGAGTACCTGGCTAAACGTGACTTGGGCGATGCTGCTGATGTGAGCCGCCTGTTTGTTTACTACAATGCGCGATCGCAATCGGGCCGCCAAAACGAAGACGGCGGCACCCAGATGTACTGCGCCATCGAGAGCCTGATTCATCATGGGGCCTGCTCAGAAGATCTCTGGCCTAACGACGAGGGGCTAATTTTTACAGAGCCGGATGCCAGTGCCTACGAGCACGCGGCCAACTTCAAAATCGTCGAGGCAGAGGTGATCGAAACTGACCTCGACCTGTGGCGGCATACCCTAGCTGAAGGCTACCCCATCGCCTTTGCCCTCAACACCTTTGAATCATTTGACGACGCTACCCGCAGCCGGGGCCGGGTACCCATGCCCAAGCGGTCTGACAACGTGCGCGAAACCCACGGCTGGCACGCCATGCTGTGCGTTGGCTACTCCGACAAAGACCGCATGTTTATTGTGCGCAACTCCTGGGGGCCGGCGTGGGGCGACCAAGGCTACTGCTACATTCCCTACGACTACGTCATTCACTGTGACTACAACGCTCACGACTCCTGGATTATCAAAGCGCTGAGCGACCTCGACTTTAGCGCCGAAGTTTGGGAAGAAGACGAGTCCTTCTTTGCCGACGATGGCTCTCTCTTGCTCTATGAGTTTTACGTCTGCACTGAAGATCCAGAGGGCTTCGTTGGAGCACTCGATGAACTTTGCCAAGGCTACGTCGAAGCCGAAGAAGACTATTACTTCGACTATGAATACGAGGAATCGGAAGACGGCACCCATTTGGTGAATGTCCTCAACTTCGATCTCACGATTGACGATGCTACCGAATTCATAGGTGAGCTAGACACCCTTTGTCAGGAATACGCGACGGACGAAGAGTACGGCTTCAGCTACGGCAACACGGACGAAGGGGAATCTGAAGAGGAGTCCGAAGAAGAATCTGAGGACGAAGAAGAGTTTGAAGAGGAGGAATCCGAAGAGGAAGAATCCGAGGAGGAGGAGTTCGAAGAGGAAGAATCTGAGGACGAATTTGAGGAGGAAGAATCCGAGGAGGAGTTTGACGAAGAGGAATAACTCGACCAACCCTAAGCCCTGTCAGCCCTACCTTAGGAATGCTAAATGCTGAGTCCGGCAGACCCCTCCTAGGAGGGGTTTTGTTTTAGGGCCTAACCTTCATAAGTCGGTGGCTCAAAGCTACTGCCTGTGGGCTCTAGTGGAAAGGCTAACCACATCCAGAGATATAACAGCCCCCCAAATCCAGGAGCGACGAGGGTTAACGCAACAGTGCCAATCCGCACTCCTAGAACTGACAGGCTTGACCGCTGGGCTACCGCCGTACACACGCCTGCAATGAGTTTGTGGCGACGACTGCGGTAAAAAGCCGCAGCGGAGTTGGCTGAGATGGGTGCCCCGGTTTGCGATCGGTTGGCTTTCAAAACTATGGAAATAATCAGCCCAATCGCCCCTAAAAGGCCGGAGGGAAGCGTGATGATAGCCCCCCAGTGGGCAAAGGTCATGCCAGTAACCCAATCCCCCAACGCGGCATTTCCGGGGCACTCGTATATCGTGATGTCGGCCTCGCAGCCATAGCTTTCAGCTAGGCTCAGCCCTCCCCAGGCCAGCAGCAGCGGAAAGACCCCGTAGATGATGCAAATTCCCAGCAGCAGCAGTTGCCAGGGAATGGCAAGAGAACGCCGAATTGCGATCGCAGCCAGCGCAGGCCCAAAGAAAAACAGCGCTCCAATCAGCGAACTGTAAAAGATCGTCGCCATACAGCCCTCTAAGACTAGGTAGAAGAGTCTGTCTGTAACGACGCTACGCTTCTACTTTTGAGAAGAATGCCCAGCGATCTGAGACGGATGGACATTAAGGCTTGGGGAACTCCAGGTTGCGAAGGGCAAGGGCCTGCTGCAGGTGTGCCAATGTCAGGGTAGGGGACTTGGCATCCGCTAGGGAGAGGGCGGTGGTTGCGATCGCATCAATCTCTCCGCCGCTCAGGTTTAGTTCCTCGGCTACCTGGGTCCAGCGCACCTTACGCTCTACCTGGGTACCGGAAGGAATGGCCTTTTTCCAGAGCTTGCGGCGAGCAGCGGCATCAGGGCGAGGCAGGGTGAGCACGCCATCAAGCTGCTGCCGCCAGGAGGGCTTGATCGACTGTAGGTGATGCACCGTGAGCAGGGTCAGGCCGGGCTGGCTTTGGCGTTCCTGCAGCCAGCGCTGAAGCTGGGCAGTTTCTAGCGCCGTATGGCGGCCAAACCAGTGCTGCGCCGACTTGATTAGCAAAATTTCCAGCATTGGCTGATAAAGCTGGCTAAAAACGCTCTCGGCTGCCTCCTCAGGAATTGCGGCCAGATCGACCCAGGTGAGATGGAGGTGGAGAGCATGTGCGATCGCACGCGCTGCTGTCGTCTTACCGGTGCCAGGTTCTCCGGTTAGCAGCACCACGCGACCTGGCCCGTGGGGGCTAGCTTTGACGCTCTGAGTTAGAGACTTGAGATGGGTTACCAGCGGCTCAGGCAAAATGAGCGATCGCCACGGCAGGGTCGGCTTTTCCTGGCTTAGCCAGTCCACTACTGGGGCGGCTTCCACCTCCACAGGCTGAATGATTTGCATGAGGTTGTCTGAGTCTGGCTGCTCAGCTAACAGATAAGCAGAGACAGCATCGCTCAGGCGCAGGTGGCGGCTCAGCATCGTGGCCTCTCCCGAATCGAGCCATTCCAAAACGCCCCGTTCAATCAGAGAATCTGGAGAAGCTAGCTTTTCTCTGGCCTGCCGCCATTCTCGATCATTGCGGCAGAGCAGCTTGAGACAGAGATCGACAGAGGGCACATCCCAGTCAGCATCGTCATCCTGCCGCTGCAGGTAGCTGTAGAGCCGACCAAAGCGGCGGTTGATCTCGGGGGCCAGCGTCAGCAAGATGATATTTTTCTCAAACAGGCTGAGGCGGAGATGGTCGCGCAGCAGCGGCAGCGCCAACGCCACGCCCTGCTGATAGCTGGCCTGAATGCGAGCTTCGAGCTGTTGAGAATAGCTGACCTTGGGCTCGGTAGCACGCACCGGCTTGCGGTGGTCGTCGTGGCCAGACTGCCCTTCCAAGGTAATAATGCCCTTCCACCAGTGGCTGGTAGCCCGTTCGCCGGAATGACGGGCAATTCGGTCTACTTCCTTGACGTCTTGGCGCTGTCTGGCAACAGCTAGCATCAGCAGCCGGTCGAGCCAGCTGAGTTCGGTTTTGAGATAGGCCCAGTTGTCGGTAAAAGGCGTGGCAGATTCGTTAGGAACTGGCGCAACAGACTCATTGGACATCGCCTATGACCCGTATAAATTCCAGCGGCAAGCCATCGGTATCGGCCAAAAAGGCCACCTCATAGACCTTGCTGCCGATAATCTGCTGGCGGGGCTCGAGCAGCACCTTAAGCGGAACGTTAGCCTCAGCTTGGTCAAACTGCTGCTTTAGGCTGGTCAACCAGTCAGGCAAGCTGGGAACTAGCTGTGTCAAGTCAAAAGAGAGGTGGTAGTAGCCAGTGTAGTTCTCATCGGCAAAGGCATCGGCAGCAGGTTTAGGTTCAGGCACCTGGATTAGCTCAATGCGCCCGCCCAAGCCTTCCATCCAGCAGGCTAGTGTAATACCGGCGGTAAAGCGTTCGTGAACCGTAAAGCCCAGCCGTTCATAAAATGCGATCGCACGGTGGATATCCGCCGTACGGATAGACGCATGGTGCATCATGGAGCGTAGCTACTCAAAAAGCCGAAAGTAGGGATAGCGAACTGGCACACCTGGCTCTTTTTCCAGGTTGAAGTTAATCACCGCCCACTGCGGGTCTTCCTCGGAAGAGGAGCTAAACTCAACCGGCAGACCATAAAGACGGGGTGGAGTAGCTGGATCAACCTGTCCGCGCCAAGGGGTGCTGCGCTCCAGATAGGCGTTGACCAAGTCTTTGTAGCGATCAGCAATAATTACCCGGGTGGCCCGATAGCCCTGAGTGTAAAGACGATCCAGCGCCTCGTGGATCTCAAAGCGAATGCCGTCGGGGTGAGTGTGCTGGCGATACCATTCGCCGTCCCACTGCCGCCAGTGTCGTCCAGACTGGAGGTGCACCAGTTCCTTGCTGTCAGGATCGGCTTCAAAAGCCCCATGCCGAGGACATAGATACGTGTCTGTCAGGGTCAGGGCCGGAATCGTCTGACGACAGTGCGGGCACTGGATCTCTGGGCCATAGATGGGATATTGCAACGCTGAATTTACCATTGGGCTCGAACCAGGTGACTCCTCGCGATGGCTTCCCGACGTATTCGGTAGCCGTATTATAACTTTGGACGCCTGTTCGCTCAGTAGTCCCTACATACCATTGTGCCCAGAATACCGAAACATTGTGAGTAACTCGACTCCCCTTTTGCAGACCCCAGGCGGTTACTGGGCAGAGCCTGATATCTCTCTAGCCGCCTTTGTCGCCCCTAATGCCACTGTAATCGGCAATGTGCAACTCTCTCAAGGCACAAATATCTGGTACAACGCCGTTTTGCGCGGTGATGTAGAGGTCATTCGTATCGGAGCCTTTACTAATATTCAAGACGGAGCCGTGATTCACGGCGACCCAGGCCAGCCCACTGTTTTAGAAGATTACGTCACGGTTGGCCACCGAGCCGTCATCCACAGTGCCCAGGTTGAGCAGGGCAGCCTCATTGGCATTGGTGCCATCGTTCTCAACGGCGTTCGTATTGGTGCTGGTAGCATCATCGGTGCTGGCGCTGTTGTCACCAAGAATGTGCCGCCCCAATCTCTGGTGGTGGGGTTGCCTGGGAAAGTAGTCCGCCCCGTCTCCGACGAGCAGGCCGCGGAACTGATTGAACACGCTAAGAAATATCACCAGCTGGCTCTGGTTCATGCAGGGAAGGGGCGGGATTTGGGGTTTAGTTAGGGGAGGGAGGTGTGGGGATGTGGGGAGGGCGGAGGGTAGAGGGTTTAGGGTACAGGGTTTAGGGCAAAGGGGAGTGGTTTGTCT
The DNA here is from genome assembly GCF_014696715.1 of Pseudanabaena sp. FACHB-2040. NCBI lineage: Bacteria > Bacillati > Cyanobacteriota > Cyanophyceae > Pseudanabaenales > Pseudanabaenaceae > Pseudanabaena > Pseudanabaena sp. FACHB-2040. The sequence goes on along the minus strand of NZ_JACJQO010000019.1, from coordinate 331,532 downwards.
GTGTCCTCTTTAGCTGCCGCTGGAGGCTGCGCCGAATACCCAGTATCCCTTCTTGCGTTTATTTGCTTTTGTGTTGCTTTGTCTTTGGATAGTGAGGCAGAGCTTGTAGGAGGTATTCCGGGTCGAGTTCGAGAACGGGAGCTGTTCTTCATTTCCCCGTATCTCCATGCCCCCGTCACCCCATCTTCTTCTTACCTCTACCTTTCTCTCCCGGTCTGGTGTAAATTATGAGAAAATTGTGACAACCTTTTAACTTTTGCCTTGGATTAGGAGGAAAGTATTAATGGACTGGCGAGTTGTGGTCGTTCTATTGCCGATTATCATTGCCGGAAGCTGGGCCGTTTTCAACATTGGTCGGGCCGCCTTGGCTCAAGTTCAAACCTTTCTGAATAATCGGGAAGCTTAAACTCCGACAGGGATTGAGAAGATTTCTGAAGTCATGCTCATGGCTTACTGGTGCGACGCCTATTGGGGTCGCACCTTAATTTTTGGCTTTTAGGGCTTGGTGTGGGTTATGTCAGGCTGAGCGATCGCAACTCTGGCATGATCTGCTGAAAGGCGATGCCTCGGTGGCTGATGGCGTCTTTCTGAGCGGGAGACATTTCGGCGAAGGTCAGCCCTGCTGCTGGCACGTAAAAGATAGGGTCGTAGCCAAAGCCGCCGGTGCCTTGGGGCGCAGTGAGAATTTCGCCTCGACAGATGCCTTCGGTTTCGAGGGTGATGGTGCCGTCGGGGCGGGCCAGTGCGATCGCACAGACAAATTGAGCGCCCCGGTCGGGGGTATCGCCCAGTTCTGAGAGGAGGCGGTTAATGCGATCGCTGTCGGAGCTGCCATAGCGGGCTGAGTAGAGGCCAGGAGCTCCGTTGAGGGCGTCTACCGCTAGCCCAGAGTCGTCTGCGATGGCCCATTGGTTAGTAGCTTTTGCGACTTCTGACGCCTTTAGTCGGGCATTTTCAATAAAGGTGGTGCCGGTTTCGTCTACCTCCACCGCCTCTGGCTTGAGCACCAGGGTCCAGCCCAAATCCTGCAAATGGGCCTGCATTTCCGTCAACTTACCAGGGTTGCCTGTTGCCACAACTACCGTTGCCATGTGTCTTACCTGTTGAGATAAACCTGAATGGACCGTCTGCTATTGAAGCAAGTTGTGACCCTAGCGGCAACTTCAGATCTGTCACAGCTGGTTACGCCGAAGGGGCCGAAACCTGATAGCGTGATGGCATCAACTCAGCATTTGACAGGTTTTTCGATTGAAGAAGCGTAAGCCCCCAAAGCCTTCCAACTACTGGATTTTGGCTCCCTATGTGCGTAGTCAGTGGCCCACTATTTTGCAGGCGCTGCTGTGCACTCTGGTGTTTGTAGCGTACTGGCCTATTTTGGCTTACCTGGCGGGGCGCACGCTAGAGCTTTTGAGCCAGGGAAATGTGGAAGGGGTGGCGCAGCTAATGGTGATCACCCTAGTGGGCTTCTTCATCCAGAAGCTAGGGCAGTATGGGCAAGACTCGCTGATGGCAAAAGTCGCTCTGCAGGCTGCCTTTAAAGTTCGCAGAGAAGTCTATACCCACGTTCACAAGCTCAGCCTATCTTATTTTGAACGGGCCCAGACGGGGGACTTGGCCTACCGGCTGACAGAGGACATTGACCGGATTGGGGAAGTGGTGCTTAAGCTGTTTCACGACTTCATTCCCTCAGCGCTGCAGCTAATTGTCGTGCTGGGCTACATGATCTACCTCAACTGGCAGCTCACGGCAACGGCGTTGGTGCTGGTGCCGATTCTGGCGATTTTGGCAGGCTGGTTTGGCGACAAGATGTTGAGCTTTTCCCGCAACAGCCAGAACCTAGTCTCTGATCTGTCTTCGCTGGTGACGGAGGTCTTTAGCGGCATTCGCCTGGTGCGAGCCTTTGCAGCCGAAGAGTATGCGATTGAGCAGTTTACCGCCGAGGCTGAGAAGAACCGGCAGGCCCGGTACAAGGCGGCCTGGCTACAGTCGGTTCAGTATCCGGTGGTGGGTTTTCTTTATGCTTTTGTGGTGCTGTGTATTCTGCTGGTGGGCACCTGGCAAATTTCGCAGGGTAACCTGACGGGGGCTTCCTTTGGCAGCTATATTGCCGCCGCTTTAATGCTGATTGATCCGGTGACCCACTTCATCAACAACTACGGGGAATTTAAGCAGGGCGAGGCCTCGGTGGATCGGGTGGCTGAACTGCTGCAGATTGAGCCAGCGGTGCGGGAACTGCCTCAGGCCCAGGAACTACCCAAGGTGACGGGCAAGGTGGAGTACCGCCAGGTCACCTTTGGCTATGACGCTAGTGAACTGGTGCTGCAAGACTTGAGCCTGCTAGCTCAGCCTGGGGAAAAGATTGCTCTGGTGGGATCTTCGGGGGCGGGCAAGACGACTTTGGTCAACTTGCTGCCTCGTTTTTATGATCCGCAAGCGGGTCAGATTTTGATTGACGGCATCGATATTGGCAGCATTACCCTGCGCAGCCTGCGCCGTCAGATTGGCATTGTGCCACAGGAAACAATCTTGTTTTCAGGCAGTATTGCTCAAAATATTGCCTTTGGGCAAAAAGACTTTGATATTGAGGCGGTGCAGAAGGCGGCTGAAATTGCCAATGCTCACGGCTTTATTAGTCAGTTTTCCCAGGGCTACTACACCTGGGTGGGAGAGCGGGGCGTTAACCTGTCGGGAGGGCAGCGGCAGCGAATTGCGATCGCACGCGCCGTCTTGCTCAACCCCCGCATTCTCATTTTGGATGAAGCCACTTCAGCCCTTGATGCCGAATCGGAAGCGCTGGTGCAGGAAGCCCTGGAACGGCTAATGCGCGATCGCACCGTCTTTATCATTGCCCATCGGCTGGCTACAGTGCGACGGGCCGACCGCATCTTGGTGGTAGAACGGGGCCAGATTATCGAATCGGGTACCCACGACGAACTGCTGCTGCAAAAGAGCCGCTATGCCCAGTTCTATGCCCAACAGTTTCAGGAAAGGTCCGTGATTTAGGGGTTGATTGGTATCAGCATGAGGCGCAGAAAAGCGATTCAGCTCCTAGGGGCCAAAAACAACGGCTTCGTGTGGCACCAGCGTCGAGTCTGAACTGTCAGTGCTGGCGGCTTCAAGCTGCTCTAGCAAGCCCAACATTTCTCGCTCAAAAGCCACCTGTGCTCGGTTGGTGCGGCCCCCAACATAGAGCTTGCCTTCATGCTCCAGCGCCCAAACCTGGGAGTGAGACACGTAGCTCATCATCACGCTGATCATCAGCAGGCCAAAGCCTGTGTAAACCATAGGAATGCCGGGGTCTGCCTTGATTTGTAGGCCCGTGCTGCCCACAATGTCTACCAAAGACACAGTAACGCCGTTGACATCGGTGGCAAAGCCGGTGCGAACGGTGGAGATCAAGGAGCCGTCGTTGCCGTAGACCAGCAGCGTGCCCTGCAGATCGCGGGCTAAGAGGGTCACCCCTTCACTTAAGTCTGGTTTGGTGGGTAGCCAGGCTCCCCAGAAGCGTCCGCCGCCTTCTGGCTCAAGGGGCGTCATGGGAATTTCTAGAACTGGGCTGTTGTTGAGCTTGACCCGTGCTGCTGCCACTGACCAGTCGGCCTGGTACAGCGTTACCCCTTGGTACTGCAGGGGTTCATTAACGTGAATCGTTTTTTGTTTGACCTCATTTCCCGCTGCATCTAAAACCGACAGGTCAGAGTAGAACTGGTCGATGCTGCCCTCTGGGGTATAGTCGATCCAGAAGCGGTTGACCCGCACCGACCAGTCTTTGGGAATTTGAGCAGCAGCCCAGGGACCAGCATCGAAAATATTGCGTACCTGGAAGGTCTGGCCGCTGGGCACCATTTCCTGAGCAAAAAAGCCAGTCATGGCTCCCCAGATTGCCCCCATCAAAATAATCAGCATGCTGGCGTGGACGATGATAGGGCCGATGCGGCCAGCGATGCCCTTGCGGGCGTAGACCGTGTTGCCCTCTTGAAAAACCAGGTACTTTTTGGTTTTCAAAAAAGACACGACCGCTTCTAGGGGCTGGCTAGCCACTTCTGCGCTCAGGGCCAGCTTTTGAAACTGGCGCGGGCTGGTGTAGTAGCTCCACTTACGGGCTGCTCCCAGGGCCGGAAACTGGCGGGTAAAGGTGCAGGCAGTGAGGCTAGCGCCAAACAGGATCAGCAGCGCTAGAAACCACCAGGTGCGGTAAACATGGTCTAGCCCTGCCGTGAGCAGCACCTTCCAGCTTAGAAATCCAAAGAGCGCCGGGTCTTCAGGGTAGTTGCTCCGGTAAAAGTCGAGGGACTGGCCCTGCTCGATGACGGTGCCGCTGATGCTAAACAGGGCGATGACTAGGAGGAGTGCGATCGCAAGTCTTAAATCCGCCAACAGGGGCAGCAAGTCCTGCTTAAAGTACCGCTTGACCCAGCTCAAAATGCCCGCTCCAGAAATGCCCGAAGAACCCGAAGTCATAAGTTTCTAAATGAGATTTGCAAACCGCTAACCGCTAAACCAAAGCCGCTGACGGTAAAAACCTGAGCAGTAGAGAAAAGACCCCAAATCCCACCAGCAGCACTCCGCTAGCGGGCGTGATCCAGCCTGACCACTGTCTCAGCTCTAAGAGCCGCTTCACAAACGCTGTAAAGGTACCAGCCAGCACCAGCGGCAGCACATACCCCACGGCATACGCTAATAGCAACGCCCCGCCCAAGACCGGATCTCCCGTCGTCGAAATCCAGGCCAGTAGTGTAGCCAGCACTGGAGTGCTGCAGGGAGAGGCCACAATACCAAAGGTCAGACCCAGCAAATAAGCTTTTAAGCCTGGGGGCAAGTTCAAATCGACTAAGGTAGGCCCGCTCACCGTAGGGAGCGACAAGGGCAAAGCCCCTAGCAGGTTAAGCCCCATCAAAATAGCGATCAGACTGACCACGATTGGTAGGCCCATCGCAACCTGGCCGTACACATAGCCAAACAGTCCGGCAAATAATCCCAAAATAGCCAGCGTGGTTGCCAGCCCTAGCGCAAACCCCACTGCCCTCAGCGCTGATTCGCTTCGGCTCTCGCTTTCATAGCCCCCCATGTAGCCCACCATGATCGGCAACATAGACAGCAAACAGGGGGAAAGGCTGGTCAGCAGGCCGGCCAACCCTACTACCGTCAGGCTAACCCAAGACAGGTGGCTCAACTGGGCATTGACCAGCTGGTTAGCCCATTGGCTGACGTGATAAAGGTAAACCTGAAGCGTCTCCAGCATCAACTCACAGCAACCTTAAGTGCAGCAGCACTCTCTATTCTAGCGAGTTGCTGGGGTCGGCTCGTGCCTCGCTTAGGACCGGCCTCTAGAGAATGGGGACCAGGCTGGGCGGCGAATCGGCAGCTCCAAAACTTCTGCGTCGTAAATTTCTCGGGCTGCGCGAACCAGCAGGGCAGCAGTCGCCAGACTGGCCAACATAGAGCTGCCCCCGTAGCTTAAGAAGGGAAAGGGCAGACCTGTCGTAGGCAGCGATCCTGAAGCCACCCCAATATTGAGCAGAGACTGCCCCACCAACAAAATCATGCTGCCCAAGGCAACCAGCCGATGCAGGGGCTGACTAGCCCGCAGCGCTACCAGCAGAGCTGCGGTGGCAAAGGTGACCAGCATAATCAAAAGCACCACGCACCCAATAAAACCAAATTCTTCTGCGTACACCGCAAAAATGAAGTCGGTGTATTGAATTGGCAAGTAGTGGATCTTTTGCTGAGACAGGCCAAACCCTTGCCCTGTCAACCCACCTGAGCCAATTGCCAGTAGGCTTTGAATTAGCTGATAGCCATTGCCCGTGGGGTCGGCCCAGGGATTGAGAAACGAAACAATGCGCTGCCGCTGATACTCATTAATGCTGACACTTAAAAATGCAGCACTTAATCCGCCTGCCGCTGTCATCAGCATGTACAGGTATGGAATCCCAGATGCTAGGGCCACTAGCCAGAGCGTTAGTCCGCAAATAGCGGCAGTACTGAGGTTGGGCTGAATCAGGATGCTGCCTAAAACAGCACCGAAAATGCCCAACCAGGATAGCCGGGTTGCCCAGGTCAACTGCGGCCAACGGCCAAATAGCCTGGCCCCCTGCAGCACCAAGCAAGGCTTGATCAGCTCCGACGGCTGAATCAGAAAGGGCCCTAGGGCCAGCCACCGGGTCGCTCCATTGACTGTGATGCCCAACGCCGGGATTAACGTTAACCCAATCAGACCCAGCAGTACTAGAACAAGCGTTCCTGAGAGCTTGAGCAGCCGATCTAGCGGGGTATGGACAATTTGATTAAAGCCCATTAGCCCAATCGCGACCCACAGGAGCTGAACCAGCACGTAGTGCAGGCCATGGCCCTGTTCGGCCAAACTGGCAGGGTAAGAAGCTGAAAATAGAATCAGAATCCCCAGGCTTAGCCAGACAAAGGTTAGCCAGCGCAGCCAACGAGCTTCGGCAGTCCAGTCTTGGGTAGAGCGGTCAATAAACGGAATCAGGCGGGCAAGCACCAATCGTTTCAGGCTCGTGGATTTCAGGGTTTAGTATAGCGGAGTCCAATCGAGTGTCAATCAAGATTACAGATAGTCACAGCAGATGCTTTGCTGCAGTATGACTGGGCGTAGTTTGTAAGGTACAAACACGAAAGCGGAAGCATAGATGTCTGTGCTTCCGCTTTCGTATTGCCAAATTTAAAGGAGGATGGCTTAGAGCAGGCCGGTGTTGGCACCTGCACGACCGGTGGCGAGCTCAACCTTAACGATTTTGCCGCCCATCTTCTGAATTCGCTGCTGCTCCCGAAACCAGTTTTCGTAGGGAACGAGCTTTGTGAAATAGGTATTTTGCAATTCCCGCTGGGTCCGAATCCGAGTTTGGCTGGGGACACAGGCGGTGACTTTGAACATACGCATGGAAATGACTTCTCCTAAACCTGAACAAATAGGTGCTAGAGGGGTTGAGTAGAGACAAACACCTGCCTTAAACCACAGATGACTAAAAGCCCCTCACGCTCCATCTAGTCACCCTAAACTGCTGGAAAGCCGAAGTCTGAAGCCAATGCTAGGGACATTAGGAAGACAACCAAGCACAACCTATCGTCCTTAACACTTACTCCCGACTCCGGCTCACTCCAACGCAGTCATTGAGAACAGAAAACTAGTACTCGGCTAGGCACCAAAGGGTACTAGCTCAAGCCGGAGCTGATGTAGTCGAAGTAAACACCCATTTCCTTACCAGCGTCAGCGCCCACTAGGCTAGCGGTGACTTCTTTCATGGCTTGGATGGCGTTGACGGTAGCACCGATGGGCACACCCAGGGAGTTGTAGGTTTCCTTGAGGCCGTTCAGCACGCGCTCATCCAGGATGGAGGGGTCTCCAGCCAGCATGGCGTAGGTGGCATAGCGGAGGTAGTAGTCCAGGTCGCGAATGCAGGCAGCATAGCGACGGGTGGTGTACATGTTGCCGCCGGGACGGGTGATGTCCGAGTACAGCAGGGACTTAGCCACAGCTTCCTTCACGATTTCAGCAGCATTGGAGCTGATGGTAGTAGCGGCACGAACGCGCAGCTCACCAGTCTTGAAGTAGGCTTTCAGCTTATCAATAGCTGTGCTGTCCAGGTACTTGCCCTGAACGTCGGAGGAATTGATAACGGAGGTAATTGCGTCTTGCATGTTTTTGATGCTTCCTTAAACTGACCTAATCTCAACTAAACCAATAACAAGGGGGCAATCAGCTATTACTGCAGGCCGCCTGCCACGTAATCGAAGTAAGAAGCAGCCTCAGAGGCATCTTCGCTGGACAGCAAGGAAGCTGCAACTGCTTTCATTGCACGCACACCTTCAGCCACTGCAGGGATGGGGGTGCCCAGGGAGTTGTACATTTCACGAACGCCCACCAGACCAATTTCTTCGATGGGAGTGACATCGCCCGCTACGATTCCGTAGGTGACGAGGCGCAGGTAGTAGTCGAGGTCCCGCAGGCAGGTAGCGGTCATTTCTTCACCGTAGGCATTGCCACCGGGGGAAACGACGTCAGGACGACGCTGGAACAGCTGGTTACCAGCTTCTTTGACGATGCGCTCGCGGGAGTCGGTCAGAACCTGAGCAACGCGCAGACGACGCTCACCAGAGGTGACGAAAGTCTTGATCCGATCTAGTTCGCCAGGGCCGAGGTAGCGGGCCTCAGCATCTGCATTCACGATTGACTTCGTGACAATACTCATTGATGAATTCCTCCGAAAAATTATGACCAGATATCTAGGAAACTGGCATTCACCTGCTTGGACGGCTGAACCCTGTTGCCAAACTGGGCTAGTGAGCTTCTAGAGCAGACCCGCTCAGAGCTAACTCAGGATTTGGCAAACCAGTTTGCAGGGGATGCAATCCTTTCAAGTTTTAGGAGTTTTTTAGGATGACACTGCCATCTCTCCTAATCCTTTGGGTTCAGCAACCTTCCCGATTTATTTTCCGGTATTGCGTTAGCCTTCTTAGAACAGGCGAAATATTTTGTAACACTCGCCCTCAGTTTTACTCACTCTCTGGGTCGGTCAGGCTTTTGAAAGACAGACACAAAAAGGATTCGGAGGTGCAAGTCTCCGAATCCAGCTAACTTTGTAGAGGTATAGGATCCCTATACCTCTACAGTTAATGCCAGGAATCTACCCGTTACGACGGTAGGGCACGCCGGTTTCTCCGAAATACCGCTGGTACTCGGCGCTGTTGAGCAGCTCATCGGCAACGGCCATAGACCCTTGCTGGTTGAGCCGATCGACATAGCGCTGGCGCTCACCTTCGGAGGTGACTGCACGGCCCAGCAGGTGACGGAACATGATGTCGATCACCTTTTGAGCCGGGTAGGCAGCACAGAACCGCTGGTAGTAAACATTCGAAGCGACTATGGCCCGGACGAACTGACGCACGGTCAGCTTGCCCTGCTGCAGTTCGGTTTCTAGCGCTGGCATCCGCCAATCTTGGGGAATGGTCGGATCAGCGAGATCCATAACCTGCCGGTAAAGGGCGTTTAAGACCTCTTCAAGCTCAGCCATGTTAGCGACACCACTGAGCCGGTACAGCCGGGTGACAGGCTGTTGTACGGCGAGGGCTGCATCGGCAGCCTGGGAGGTGCGACCTAGGCTGGAGACTAGCTCGGCGGACTCGGCGGCGTTAGATGCGATCGCATCTGCCATCAGCGGCATCTGCGAGACATCAGTCCCGTTCCTAGAGGGCTCGAAGCTAGGCACAATAAGATCCCGATTTTGCTTAGTCAATCGGTTGTAAAGCTTCTCGGTGTTGGGGAAGTTGGCGGCGGGCAGAGTTGGGAAACGGCGGTAAGGAACGGTGTCCTCACCAAAGTTCTCCGCATATTCCGGCGTGTTGATCATGGCTCGAATAAAGCCCTTAATCCCCTCACTCGCCAGAATCTGGTTGTACTTGCGAATCTCTGCCTGATCTAGCGGAGCCCGGCCCAGGAAATGCTTAGTGCCAAACTCAATCACCTGAGTGTTGGGGTAGGGCGCATAAAATTCCTTGATATAGAGTTGGGAGAAGCCCAGCCCTTCAATGAACTCTTTAACGCTGATCTCGCCATTGCTCAGCTTGCTTTCCAGTGCCGTAAACTCGTTCTTGATGATGTAAGGGGCGATATCGCGCTCAAACACCTGACGATAGGCGGCAGAAATAACCAGCTTGAGATTGGGCTTGTCGGCCAGGCTGGTGAGTTTGAAGACCTTGCTCTGTTGCCGCTGGCGATTGACCCCCTGCCGAACGCGGAGCTGCACCTCAGGCAGCGCGCGGGCTTCTTCCACCGAACCTAGCTCGATGAAGCGAGGCGTTACCTCTTCAGCCGGAATCATGCCCCGCTCCGGCAGGCTGCCTGCCCGCATAGAGCGTAGCGCCAGACCCTTAGGGGTCAGATAACGTTCGTAGGGAACCGTGTCTTCCCCAAAGGCTTCCGCGTATTCCTGGCTGTCAAGAATGGTGTCAATCAGCGCGTAGAAGCCCTTCTTGGCACAGACATCGAAGTACTTATTGGTTTCGTTACGACCATAGGTCGGACGACCCAGTAGACGCCGGTGGATGTATTCCACCGCTTTCATGATGTACAGCGATGACCAGTAGGTTTTACGGAAGGCATCGGACTTAGCGATGATACGGATAAATTCCTTAAGGGTAATTTCTCCGTTCTCCAGCTTGATCTCGCCCACCTTAGAGCGCTGCCCAGAGTACACTTCACGACCAAAGACCTGACGGTAAGCGGCGTTGATGACGGCTTGGGTAGAGCTTTCGGAGAAGCGAATGCTGGCTTGGGTATTGCCGGTTCTAGGAATTTGATCCAGCTTGAACACCTTGGCTCCCAAAGAGCCTGGATTTTCGCCACGAGCAGCGGGGTTGCTCAGCTGGTTGTTGATGCCCGGTCCCCGGTGGATCAAGATCCGACGGGTATCTTTGCTAAAGAAAGCAGGCGTGGCACTAGGATTGCGTGTTTCTTTCGGGAAAATAGCCCCAAACTGAATTTCCAGCGGATCGTTGCCGGACCCGTAGGGGTGCTGATCGGGCAGCGGCTGTTCGTAAGAAGCAAACAGAGTGATGAACTGAGGCTTCTTACGGAACGGCGCGCTGTAGTTGAACAGGTCGAACTGCGGGCCCCAGTTGCGGCATTCCTGAGCCTCTTGGCCCAGACCCCGCAGGTAGGGCACTGTTTCTTCCCCAAAGTAGTCAGCGTATTCCTTGGAATCAACCAGGGCATCTACCAGAGCAGGCAGTCCACCCTTGGAGACGATCGCAAAGTAATCGCGCACTTCTTCCCGAGAGCTAGGAGCGCGTCCCAAAATATGGCGGAAAGCTAGTTCTAGAGCTCGGCTGTTGATGTAGGGCTCATAGAAATTTTTCCGATAAAGGGGCGACTTGGCCAGCCGTCGGACGAACTCCTTCATGGAGATCTCGTTGTTTTTGACCTTTGACTCTAGGTCAGAAACTCCCAAGGAATAAGCGCGGGTGATATCGCGCTCAAACACCTGACGATAGGCCGCCTTAACCACCTCGTTCTTCTCAGAAGAAGACAGGCCCGGCTTCATGACAAACTTGGGCCGACGCTCGGCAGCGTTGAAGTAGATTTGCGGTAGCTCCAGCCCTTGCAGGTCGGAGGAGGGGCGCTGCCGCACCTTGTTAGAGGGTGTTGGCGCTCTAAATTCAGTCAGCAGCACATTAAAGTACTGCAGGACAATGGCTTGGGCATCGGCGTCGTTCTTGAAATACCCCAAAGCAGCGGCCTGCATGGTTTGCAGGGCCACAACCGTAGCTGCCCCCGAACAGGCGTTTTCAATGATTTCTCGCAGACCCCGGACGTTTACCGAAATGATATTGGGGTCGCCCGCCACAATTGCATAGGTGACGTAGCGCAAAAACCAGCTCAGGTCCCGCAGAGATTTCTGCATATTAGTGGGGCCGTAGCGAGCTACGTTGATGGGCCGGAACCCAGCGGGAATAGGGCCAGAGGGCGTGGCGCTAAACAAATTGCCAATGCCCTGAAAGAAACCGCCTCCGCTCTCAACATAGGTAGCGGTTCCTAATTTAGAAGCTTCGCGAGCATCTAGGACGGTTCCGCCTCGGGTCTTCTCAATCTGTTCCTGGGCACCGGGCCTCTCCAGGTAAGACAGCGGTGAACCGCCGGTAAAAATGCGGTTAGCAGCCTGAGAAACAATTAGTTCTGAATACCGAGTCAGGGTCTCGGCGATTTGAACTCGATTTAGCCCAGAGTTAAAAAAGGTAACTAAATCGCTAAGCTCTCCTTGACCCATATATCGGTCTTGCTGCTCGGCCTGGGAAATCGTGGCGACCGGCAGAGTTTGGTAGAGCTGTGGCCGCGCAACTGAGCTTCCACCACTTGCTTTAACACTCATGCGTTCTCAAAGGCTCCCTACTCGGACTAATGACTGCATCGACTTGTTATGGTCCCAGGCCAGTTCTCAATAGCTCAGGCGTGTACCTGAAGGGCAAACCGCTCAGAACTGACAGGACTGTGGAGACTAGCCTATTAACTGGCTAGGATTCAGATTAAACCGTTTCAGGGATGCAACACGACTTTATTAAAAACTGTGTAACATCTGATTTGACCTACTCCCTTCGAGATCATAGGGGATAGCGGCAGTCTGCCTGAGAGTGGCGATAAGTTTTGTAACGTAGTTTGTAATAGTTGCCGACACTTTAGGCGATAAGTTGATTGGAAGGGCGTCTGGCCTGCCATGCTGCATAAGGGGTTTGAGGTATTCTTTTGCCTTCCATTAAGATTTGCAAATGCTGTAATTGTTCGCCAGAATTTTCTTCTTTGCTCGGCTTGTGTCTAGGCATGTGGGCCAATGCCTCTAAAGCCCCCTTGTGCCTGTAGGCTCATCTCTGCAAAAAAATATTTCAAGTATTTTATTTAAGCCCCAAGCCAATGGACCCGACTCAGTCAGTTAGCGACGCAGTTGCCAAGCTGTATAACACCTATCCTTTTCCGCCTGAACCGCTGCTAGATGAGCCACCACCTGGCTACAACTGGCGCTGGCATTGGTTGGCCGCTTACAGTTTCTGTACGGGGCAAACCCCGGGTTGGCAGGATGTGAAGATCCTCGATGCGGGCTGTGGCACCGGCGTGGGGACGGAGTATTTGGTGCACCTAAATCCTCAGGCGCAGGTGACAGGGATAGATTTGAGTGAACGTGCGATCGCAACTGCTCAAGAACGCTGTCGTCGCTCCGGGGCCGACCGCGCCACCTTCTACAACTTAAGCATTTACGACGTCGACCAGCTAACTGGACAGTTTGATTGGATCAACTGTGTCGGCGTACTCCATCACATGCCCGACCCCAAGCGCGGCATTCAGGCCCTGGCCGACAAACTGGCCCCCGGCGGCATTTTTCATATCTTTGTTTATGCTGCGATTGGTCGTTGGGAAATTGCCCTGATGCAAAAGGCAATCGCCCTGGTCCAGGGGGAGCAGCGCGGCGACTACCAGGATGGTGTAAGCGTTGGTCGCCAGATCTTTGCCAGTCTGCCCGATGGTAATCGTCTCAAGCGTCGGGAGCAGGAGCGCTGGGCCATGGAAAACCAGCGTGATGAATGCTTCGCTGACATGTACGTACACCCCCAGGAGATCGACTACACCCTGGATACACTGTTTGATCTGATCGAAGCCTCTGGTTTGGAGTTTCTAGGCTTCTCCAACCCTCGGGTCTGGCAGCTAGAGCGGCTGCTGAGCGACAACCCAGAACTGCTGGCGCGGGCCAATCAGCTGCCTGAAAAAGATCGCTATCGCCTGATCGAACTGCTAGACCCCGAAATTACCCACTTTGAGTTTTTTCTAGCCAAGCCGCCCTTGCCCCGTTACGACTGGTCTGATGATGCCGCTCTGCTGAACGCCAAGCCCAAGCGCAACCCCTGTATGGAAGGCTGGCCCAGCCGCAGTATTTTTGACTATGACTACCAGATCGTTAACCTAAGCGAGGCAGAATTTGCCTTTTTAGAAGCCTGTGGCGACGGCAGCAACTCCATTAAAGATCTCTTGCCCGCTGTTGAGCTAACGTTGGCCCAAGTGCGGCAGCTGCTCCAACGCCAGCTAATTCTGCTAAAGCCGTAGTTTGTTTGACGCACTTGAAGGGCTGATAAATTTCTGGCTGTCATTGAGAGGAAATTGCCAGAGATCCCAAGAGCCCTCAACATTAAGTATTATTGCCGTGATATGATCTTCTGTGGTCTGTTACAAACGCGACAGACCTTGCAGCACTAGGGATTTCAGAGATTCGGTGACGGTATCTAGAGCCCCACTCGACGAAAAGCCAGACGACCAGGAGCAGCCTGCCGAAGCTGCCCCTAACTTGCCCCCTCCCTCTGACTCTGCGATGGGGGAGTACTTTCGGCTTCAGCAAAACTTGCTGATTTGTACGCTGGTTTTCACCATCATCATCTTTTTCTCTGTCTGGGGATTTTACTCCTTAGACATTGCTCTGAATTATCTGATTGGGGCGTGCACAGGTGTGGTTTACTTGAGAATGTTGGCTAAAAATGTAGCCGACTTGGGACGAGGCCGCCAAAAGATTGGCAGTGGCCGCTTAGCCCTGTTCATTGGCCTTATCTTAGTGGCAACTCAATGGAACCAGCTCCAAGTCATGCCCGTTTTCCTCGGGTTTTTGACCTATAAAGCCGCGCTGATTGCCTATACTCTTTGGACCTCTGTTCTACCCGAATAGAGTCTTAATTCGGTAGTCTAGCATCCTTTTTCTCGTGGATTCCTGCGGAAATCTTAAGTTTGGTGGAGATGTTAATCAATATTCACGCCTTACCCTACATAACGCTTGCCAAACTGGAAGTTGGCGAGCACTTTTACTGGCAGATCGGTAACCTAAAGCTACACGGACAAGTCTTTTTGACCTCCTGGTTCGTGATTGGTCTTTTGGTCATCGTCTCCCTATTGGCGACCCGCAACATCCAACGGATTCCGTCAGGAATACAGAACTTGATGGAGTACGCGCTGGAGTTTATTCGGGATCTGGCTAAAGACCAGATTGGTGAAAAAGAATACCGGCCCTGGGTGCCCTTCGTTGGAACCCTGTTCCTATTCATTTTTGTTTCCAACTGGTCGGGGGCCCTCATTCCTTGGAAGCTAATTCACATACCATCTGGTGAACTAGCTGCCCCAACCAACGACATTAATACGACGGTGGCGCTGGCGCTGCTGACTTCCCTGGCCTATTTCTATGCCGGGTTTAGCAATCGAGGATTGGGGTACTTCGCTAAGTACATTGAGCCAACCCCAATTCTGCTGCCCATCAACGTTTTAGAAGATTTCACCAAGCCCCTTTCCCTGAGCTTCCGTCTGTTTGGCAACATCTTGGCGGATGAGCTTGTGGTGGCTGTACTGGTGCTGCTGGTACCTCTCTTCGTACCCCTACCAGTGATGATCCTTGGGTTGTTTACCAGCGCCATTCAGGCTCTGATTTTTGCAACCCTGGCCGCCGCCTACATTGGGGAAGCCATTGAAGGGCACGGTGGAGAAGAGCATGGGTGATCTCCAAGCGATCGCCCAGTTGAATGCCCGCTGACTGGTAGTCACTAACCCTATCAGTTCCTGCGGTTGTAAGGGCCGCACTGTGAGAG
Organism: Pseudanabaena sp. FACHB-2040; assembly: GCF_014696715.1. Classification (NCBI taxonomy): domain Bacteria; kingdom Bacillati; phylum Cyanobacteriota; class Cyanophyceae; order Pseudanabaenales; family Pseudanabaenaceae; genus Pseudanabaena; species Pseudanabaena sp. FACHB-2040. The sequence goes on along the minus strand of NZ_JACJQO010000019.1, from coordinate 316,412 downwards.
ACCTCGGTCTCTTGTGTATGTGAGCTAGTTGGCTTGTTGTTAATTGTTCAAATCGAGGTAAGGACATGGATCCGATTGTCGCAAGCGCTTCTGTTTTGGCTGCTGCTTTTGCAGTAGGTCTGGCAGCTATTGGCCCTGGTATTGGTCAAGGTAATGCCGCTGGTCAAGCTGTAGAAGGAATTGCTCGCCAGCCCGAAGCTGAGGGTAAAATTCGCGGCACGCTCCTGCTGAGCTTGGCTTTCATGGAAGCACTCACCATTTATGGTCTGGTGGTTGCACTGGTGCTGCTGTTTGCCAACCCCTTTAGCTAAGCCGGTTGGATAAATGCCAAAGGGGGGGCCATGCTCCCCCTCGTTTAACTCTTTTTGTTATCTAAGTCGTGTTCACACAGTCCCTCTCGAAAAAGGGGAGGGTTGGTAGGGATGATTGACTCGATCTGGCTATTAGCCGTAGAAGCAGCAGAAGCAGCAGAAGAGGGTGGGGGTCTGTTTGACCTAGATGCCACTCTGCCCTTGATGGCCGTTCAGTTTATTTTGCTGGCGGTTATTCTCAACGCTATTTTTTATAAGCCGTTGGGCAAGGCAATTGACGAGCGGGATAGCTACGTCCGTAACAATAAAGTTGATGCTCAAGAGCGTCTAGCCAAGGCTGAGCAGTTGGCAAAGCAGTACGAGCAAGAACTGGCCGATTCTCGCCGCAAGGTGCAGTCTGTTATTGCAGATGCTCAAGAGTCTGCCCAGAAAATGGCTGCTAAAACCATTGCTGAGGCTCAGCAAGAAGCTCAGGCTCAGCGAGAGCAGGTCCAGCGGGAACTAGACGAACAAAAGCAGGCTGCTCTAGGTACGCTGCAGCAGCAGGTTGACGATCTGAGCCGTCAGATTCTAGACAAGCTACTCAGCTCTATTGCTGCTTAACGTTTGGTCAGGCTGCTGCCTCAGTTCTTCTTTGCGGCTGCTTTTCTTTTGACTGATTGCGCCCTTGACGGATGAAAAGTATGGATATTGGTTGGTTTCTAGCTACAGAAGGGGGATTTGGTCTTAACTTTGACATTCTTGAGACCAACCTCATTAACTTAGCCCTTGTGATCGGCATTCTGGTTTACTTCGGTCGTAAGTTCCTTGGCAATACCCTGTCAACACGGAAAGCGACTATCGAAGAGTCTATTCGGGACGCAGAGCGGCGCAAGCAGGAAGCAGCGTCAGCGTTAGCAGAGCAGCAACAGAGGCTAGCGTTGGCCCAAGATGAGGCCCAGCAAATTTTGGCCAACGGTGAGCAATCTGCTGCCCGAGCGAGGGAAGCTATTCTTATGCAGGCCCAAGCCGATGTAGAACGGCTCAAGGCCAATGCTGCTCAGGATTTGACCTCTCAGCAGGAGCGCATTGTGCGGGAGCTGAGACAGCAAATTTCAGCGGCAGCTGTTGAGCGGGCTGAGGCTGAATTGCCCAATCGCCTCCAGGGTGACGTTCAGACTCGCTTGGTAGATGCCAGCATCGCTCAGTTGGGAGGAGATCGCTAGTGAATGACAGCACGATTACATCTGAAGTTTCTGCACCCTATGCTCAGGCACTGATGTCCCTTGCTAAGGACAACAACCTGACAGATCAAGTTGGGGAAGAATCCAGCCGTATTCTTGAGCTCCTAGGATCTTCCGATGAATTGGCTCTGTTCTTAAGCAACCCTCTAGTGGGTTCTGAGGCCAAGAAGGGAGTTTTAAGCCAAATCACTGCAGATCAGGTGAGCCCCTTCGTTGCCAATTTTTTGATGCTCCTGGTAGATCGGGGCCGCATTGGTTTTCTAGAGGGTATTTTGCGGCAATATCAGGCGCTGCTGCGCGAACTCAATCAGACAGTTTTGGCAGAGGTGACGTCTGCAGTGGAACTGTCTGACGAGCAGAAAGAGGCGATTAAGCAGCGGGTGATTCAAATTTCTCAAGCTCGGCAGGTAGATCTCTCAGTTCAGGTAGATCCGTCGTTGTTGGGTGGGCTGATTATTAAAGTCGGCTCTCAAGTCATTGATGCCAGTCTGCGGGGACAGCTCCGTCGTATTGGTATGCAATTGGGCGCGCCTGCCTAATTAGGGCAGTTAAAGTCATTTAGTTTTCACTTAGGTTTAGCAGAGCAACTCCTATGGTTAGCATCAGACCTGACGAAATTAGCAGCATTATTCGGCAGCAGATTGAGCAGTACAACCAGGATGTCAAGGTTTCTAATGTAGGAACCGTGCTCCAGGTAGGTGACGGTATTGCCCGCATCTATGGCCTCGAGCAGGTCATGGCCAGCGAACTGCTTGAGTTCGAAGACGGTACGATTGGTATCGCTCTGAACTTGGAAGAAGACAACGTTGGTGCCGTGATGATGGGCGACGGGGTCAATATTCAAGAAGGTAGCGCCGTAAACGCTACTGGCAAAATTGCGTCTATTCCCGTAGGCGACGCTATGCTGGGTCGGGTAGTAGATGCTTTGGCCCGCCCCATTGACGGCAAAGGCGACATTCAGGTTTCTGATAGCCGCCTGCTTGAGTCTCCCGCTCCTGGCATCATTCAGCGGAAGTCGGTGTATGAGCCGCTGCAAACTGGGATTACCGCTATCGACGCGATGATTCCCATCGGTCGGGGTCAGCGAGAGCTGATTATCGGAGACCGGCAGACGGGTAAGACTGCGATCGCAATCGACACCATTCTCAACCAGAAGTCTGAGAACGTGGTTTGCGTTTACGTAGCCATCGGCCAAAAAGCGTCTTCTGTCGCTCAGATTGTCAACGTGCTGGAAGAGCGTGGTGCGATGGAGTACACCATCGTAGTGGCTGCTAACGCCAACGAACCCGCGTCTCTGCAGTACTTAGCTCCCTACACTGGGGCATCTCTGGCCGAGTACTTCATGTACAAGGGCCGTCACACCCTGGTGATCTACGACGACCTTTCCAAACAGGCCAACGCTTACCGTCAGATGTCCTTGCTGCTGCGTCGTCCGCCCGGTCGGGAAGCCTACCCCGGCGATGTGTTCTACCTACACTCTCGCCTCCTAGAGCGGGCTGCTAAGCTTAGCCCCGAACTGGGTGAGGGCAGCATGACCGCCCTGCCGATCATCGAAACCCAGGCTGGCGACGTATCTGCCTACATTCCCACCAACGTGATCTCTATCACCGATGGTCAGATCTTCCTCTCCTCTGACCTATTTAACTCGGGTTTGCGCCCTGCTATTAACGCCGGTATTTCGGTCTCCCGCGTGGGTTCTGCCGCTCAGATTAAGGCAATGAAGCAGGTTGCCGGTAAGGTGAAGCTGGAATTGGCTCAGTTCGACGAACTGCAGGCATTCTCCCAGTTTGCCTCTGACCTGGATCCAGCTACTCAGAAGCAGCTAGCCCGAGGCCAGCGGCTGCGGGAACTGCTGAAGCAGGCCCAGTACTCTCCCCTGCCAGTCGAAGAGCAGGTCGCTATCATCTATGCCGGCATTAACGGCTATATGGATGAGGTGCCGGTAGCCAAAGTCACCGACTTTGCTAAGGAACTGCGCGAATACCTGCGTAACAGCAAGCCCCAGTTTGCTGAGCTGATTCGCAGTGAGAAGAAGCTGTCGGATGAGAGCGAAACGCTGCTGAAAGACGCCATTAACGAAGCCAAGCAAGCTTTCATGGCCGCAGTCTAGACACTGCCCTGGTCGGTAGGCAGTTTAACCCTGCCGACCAACAACCCGATTGGTGAGAAGAAGCTATGCCAAACTTAAAAGCGATTCGCGATCGCATCCAGTCCGTCAAGAACACGCGCAAAATTACTGAAGCGATGCGCCTCGTGGCAGCCGCCAAAGTCCGTCGGGCCCAGGAGCAGGTGATTGCTACCCGGCCTTTTGCGGATCGGCTAGCTCAGGTGCTCTATGGCCTGCAAACCCGGCTGCGGTTTGAGGAGGCAGATCTGCCCCTGCTGCGAAAGCGCGAGGTTGAGCGGGTCGGTTTGCTGGTTATTTCCGGCGACCGGGGTCTATGCGGCGGTTACAACACAAACGTCATTCGTCGCGCCGAGCTGCGAGCCAAAGAACTGGCTGCAGAAGGGGTTGCTTACAACTACGTCCTGGTGGGTCGCAAAGCTACCCAGTACTTCCAGCGACGCAGCCAGCCGATTGATGCCACCTTCACCGGCCTAGAGCAAATCCCAACGGCTGATGAGGCCTCTCGGATTGCTGATCAGCTGCTCTCTCTGTTTCTTTCGGAGTCGGTTGACCGGGTGGAGCTAGTGTATACCCGCTTCGTTTCCCTAGTCAGCTCTCGCCCTGTCATTCAAACTCTGCTGCCGCTCGACCCTCAAGGGCTAGAAGCCGCAGACGATGAAATTTTCCGGCTGACAACTCGCGGCGGTGCCTTTGAGGTAGCCCGTGAGAAGGTGCAGTCTCCGCTGCAGTCTCTGCCCCAAGACATGATCTTTGAGCAAGATCCGGTGCAGATTCTAGATGCGCTGCTGCCGCTTTATCTGAATAACCAGATTCTGCGGGCGCTGCAGGAATCGGCCGCCAGCGAACTAGCGGCTCGAATGACTGCCATGAACAACGCCAGCGACAACGCTAAGGAACTGGCTAAAGATCTGACGCTCTCTTACAATAAGGCCCGTCAGGCCGCCATCACGCAGGAACTTCTGGAAGTTGTGTCTGGTGCTGAGGCGCTAGGCTAAATCGGCTTCACGATGAGTACGAGGCTTAGAGACGCGATTAATCCCGTCTCTAAGAACTCAGAAAATACGTTGAATTTAATCAGGTCTTGATGCATTGATGGGACGGAGTAATTCCGTCCCATTTTTGTGATGCCACCTAAAACTCTTGTGCTAAGCAAACACGACGGTTCGGTTGCCGTAGATCAGGGTGCGGTTTTGTAGGTGTAGCCTGACTGCACGAGCCAGCACCATGCGCTCTAGATCTTTGCCCTTGCGAATTAGGTCTTTGACCTCGTCGCGGTGGCTAATGCGAACGACGTCTTGCTCAATAATGGGGCCTGCATCTAGGTCAGAGGTGACGTAGTGGGCGGTAGCCCCAATGATCTTGACACCCCGTTCGTAAGCGCGGTGATAAGGATTGGCCCCAACAAAGGCGGGCAAAAATGAGTGGTGAATGTTGATGATGCTGGGAAACTGAGCCACAAAATCGGGCGAGAGCACCTGCATGTATTTAGCCAGCACTACTAAGTCGATCTGGTACTGCCGCAGCAGCTTAGCCTGCTGAGCTTCCTGCTCAGCTTTGGTCTCGGCAGTGACGGGAATATGGTGATAGTCGATGCCAAACTGGTCGGCAATGGGCTTGAGGTTGGGGTGGTTGCTGATGATTAGCGGAATGTGCCCAGCTAACTCCCCTGCCTTGTGTCGCCAGAGCAGATCTAAGAGGCAGTGATCTTGACGGCTGACCCAGATAGCGATGCGGGGCACGGCATCAGAAAACTGCAGTCGCCAGTCGGCTCCTAGGGGCTGTGCGATCGCATTAAAAGCCGGACCAATTAGCTCCCTAGGCAGGTTAAATCCCTCTAGCTGCCACTCCAGTCGTGACAAAAACAGCCCCGCCTCTTCGTCCCGATGCTGGTCGGCGTGAACAATATTGCCGCCATTGGAGTAAATAAAGCTGGCAATTTTTGCCACCAACCCTCTCTGATCGGGGCAGGAAATTAATAGGGTTGCCGTAGGAACACTCATAGCGATCTTTTCATGCAGGCGCTTCGCTAGCCTATCATTCGGTTCCGGGCCAGTCCGTTTTCTGGGCTTCAGTTTTTGTGCTCCAGAAGCCAAAGCTGAAAACCTTTAAGGAGTAGTCGGTGGTGCAGATTCACCCTCTTCTGCCGTTGGCTCTTCAGGTGCAGCTTCTGGAGACTCCTGAGTGGTATCTTCGGCTGCAGGCGTTGCTGGCTCCTCAGTCGAAGCCTCGCTAGTGGGGGTGCTGGCTGGCGCATCTGTAGCAACTTGCCACTCTGCCAAAGGACGGTTGACCCCGTTTGCCACGTCAAGAGACACGACATAGAGGGGCACCTCCCCAGCGTCTTCAGGCAGCGGCACCTGCTCCGGATCGATCAGCGCATAGAGGGCAGTACCACTGAAGTCCTTGCCTCCTAAGACGAGAGTATGGCGGGTGCCGTCTGCTAGGGCGAGTTCGATGGTGCCAGAGGGTGGCGTGAAGCCAAACTCAGCCTGCTGATCGGGGTTCAGCGTCAGTTCTTGAACCGGGGCATCACTTGTCAGGCGACTTAGCAGAAAGGCAACGGCTCCTTCCTCGGCTATAGCTTGCACAGGCTGCACCATCTGCCAGGTGTTCTGATCATCTCGCTCAAAAGCTAGAGTTTCGCCGTCGCGCTCGACGACTAGAGAGACCACATCTGCCTCAGCAAAGCCAAAGATGGGGTTGCCAGCAGATTGGGTTGGAGGGGCCTCAGAAGACGAGCGCCTCTGGGCCTCCGACACCATTACCCCTGCCCCCAGCAGTAGGGCAATGCCTAGCAGCACGACCGTATTTCGTTGCAGTTTCATGGTCGGATAGGTCGATTAACCGTTAAAAAGAGTGGGCATAGACAAGAGGGTAGGAGGATCCACAGCCCTACCGAGTAAAGACGAGCTGCCACTGCGGGCTGCCGCTTCAGAAGATGGCTGCTAGCGTCGCCGCAACCACATCACTAGCGCCATCGCAAACCCAATCAGCGGCAGCACCAGCAAGGAAAACACGCCTAGGCCAAGCTGCTGCTGCACCGTCATGGTGATGCGGCGATTGGTCACCGTCCTAGGCCGGATGGACAGGACGGCATCGTTTTGCTGGCCCAACCAACTCACGGCATTAAGGAAGACATCGCCGTTGAGCTGCTGATCAAATAAACCATCGGTAGCAAAACTGGCGTTGCCAATCACAACCATGCGGGCTTCAGGGGCAGCTTCTTCAGCCTCAGCCGTCTGCGACTGGTCTGGAGCAGCTGCGTCCACCGGGCGACTGAGGGCGACTCCTAGGGTAAACGATCCTTCTGGCACTGCATTGGGGTCGTACTGCAGCTCGCCGCTCTCAGAAATCGCCTCTGCCCGGCTCTGGGGATTGGTCTGCAGCAACGGCACGGCAGTGATATCGGGCAGGGCCTCCACCTCTACCGGGCGAGCCAGCGGATAGAAAGAGCGACCGCCTCGAAAATCCTGGGTGATGGGATGGCTACCGTAGTCGGTGACCAGCGGTGCGGCCGGGCCTAAGCCCACGAGCTGACCTGCGCCGGAGGTATCGAGCACAATGCGTTCGTCAAGCGTGACCCCCCAGCGATCGAGCAGGTTGCCCAATCCAGGATTGGTGCGCGGATCGATCAGCAACATGAGACTGCCGCCTCGATCGAGATAGCTTTGAAGCGCTGCGACCTCAGGGGCAAAGAACTCCTGGGCCGGGCCAGCGACGACAACCAAGCTGGCGTCTTCGGGCACTTGGGGTGTTTCAGCTAAGTTGAGGGGTCTAACGGTGTAGTTTTTCTCCTCTAGGGCTGCGACAGCTTGAGAAAAGCCTGCCTCACTGCCATCAATGGGAAATTCTCGGTGGCCCTGAGTGAAGTAGACCGTCAAGGTGCGATCGCTCACTAGCTGATCTAGTGTGTTTGTTAGCGTGCGCTCTGAAAGACGTTCTTGGGGACTAATATTCTGCAGAAACTCCCGCCGGTCGCCCAACTCTAAAAAGGCCATGCCCGGACGGGTTGCCTCAAACCGCTGAGCTAGCTGAGGGTTGGCGTAGGGGTCAACGTACTCGTAGGCAAAGTTGCTGCCTGCCCGCTGATAGCTTTCTAGCAGCTGTCGGTCCTGGGCATTTTGAGCGACGTCGAAGATCACGGCTCGGGCAGGCTGCTCCAAAGTCTGCACCAGCTGCCGAGACTGGGGGGCCAGAGTGAAGATCTGGTTTTCCGTTACATCAATGCGGCTGGAGTAGCGCACGGCCAGAACGTTGAGCAGAGCCAGAATGATCAGCACCGCTAGCGTTGCTATCAGGGCATTGGCTCCGGCCTCAGTCGAGCGCTGCTGCCAAAAGCGCCCCTGCACGACATCACTAAATGCTAAGCCCACCAGCAGCAGACCTAGCCCCCCAAATAGCAGGCCCGCTGACAGCCAGCCCCAGCTAGAAGCCACCCCCACCACCAGTCCGGCGGTCGAGAGCAGCAGGCCTAGCAGGGCTAGGTACTTGAGATATTGGCGATAGGCCACGATAGTTTTCATAGGTTTCCTCCAATCGCTGCCCTAGGCCCGCTGGAATCGCAGGGTTTCAACCGACTGGGCCGTCAGGTAAAGGCCCAAAACAATGTAAGACACAAAAAGAATCAGCCCACTGGTGTCGAAGATGCCCTCTGTAAACTCTGTGAAGTGTTTTAGCAGAGAGAGGTGGCCCAGCGCACCGCCCAGTCCCCCACCCAATCCTTGGGCTATGGCATCAATCAGCCACAGCATTAAAATTAGAGCAAAGGTCATGATCGCAGCTAGCACAGTGCTGCCAGTCAAAGAGGAGATAAACATACCCAGAGACAATACGCTAGCGGCCAGAAGCACTAGCCCCAAGTGACTAAGCAGAAAAATGCCGGGCCCTAACGGAGGATTGGCTGCCCCTAGGGCGACCGCCTGACAAACCATCAGGGGTAAGATCATAGCGACATAGAAGGTTAAAACCGCCAGCAGTTTGCCCAGGGCGACGGCCCAGTTAGTTACGGGAGAGGTGGCCAGCAGCTCTAGGGTGCCTTGCTTGCGCTCGTCGGCATAGAGCCCCATTGAGAGCATGGGCAGTACAAACATTGACAGCGACCCTAGCAGACCAACGTAGGCTTTGAGAAATTCGTAGGCGACATCAAAGGAGGGGGTAGCAGCCATGCCTGCCTGCTGCGCCTGGTCGGCAGCGGCAATCTGGGCAATGATTCCCTGGGGGCCTAGCAAAATAGCAGCCAGGAAAAACCCGCCCAGCAGCCAAAACACCCCAGCAATGATATAAGCCAGGGGTGAGCCAAAGTAGCTCCGCAGTTCCCGCTGATAAATGGCCAGAATGTTGGCAAAAACGATTCCCATAGCGTGTAGTTGGCTCGCTCAGTGAAGGGATGTGAAAAAGACCTTAAAGAGAGGCAGTGGGTTCAGCCGTCTCGGTTGGAGGAGCTGCGAAGTCGTTGGGCTCTAAGGGGGCAGGCCCCTCAGTAGCCTCTTCAGTTGTCAGGTTCAAAAAGACTTCTTCTAGGCTGGCCCGGTGGCGGCGCAGCTCAAATAGCTCTAAACCGGCTTGAACCAGAGCGGCTGCGATCGCACCTCCCGGATCTTGCTCTGAGTCAAACACGACCTGCAGCCGCTGGTGGGATGCGGGCATGGCGTCACCCTCTAGCGCGCCAATCCGTCGAATCGGCGCGACGGACTCTAGCACGTTACGGACAGTCTCGCCGTCGCCTCGAACCTCGATTTCGTAGGACAGTTCCCCCGCTAGTCGGGTCATCAGGTTTTCAGGCGCATCCGTAGCAACTACTTCCCCCCGGCTGATGATGGCAACCCGACCACAGGTCATGCTGACCTCAGGCAGAATGTGGGTTGAGAGAATAATTGTGTGGTCTCCGGCTAGGCTTTTAATTAGCTGCCGCACCTCTGTAATCTGCCGGGGGTCGAGGCCCACCGTAGGTTCGTCGAGAATAATCACGGGCGGATCGTGAATGATGGCCTGAGCAATACCCACTCGCTGACGATAACCCTTGGAGAGTTTGCGGATCAGCACCGATCGCTTGTGGATGAGGCCGCAGCGCTCCATTGCGATCGCAGCCCGCTCACCCCGGCTGCCTGCCGCTACGCCCTTAATCTGCCCCACAAAATGGAGAAAGCCCTCGACAGTCATCTCTGGATACAGCGGTGGCGACTCCGGCAGATAGCCAATGCGCTGCCGCACCGCCATTGAATCTGTGTGAACGTCGTATCCAGCAATGCGGGCGGTGCCTTCGGTGGCAGGCAGATAGCCCGACAAAATTCGCATGGTAGTAGTTTTACCCGCCCCATTCGGCCCTAAAAAGCCCAAAATTTCGCCCGGCTCAACCCGGAATGTCACATCCCGAATGGCGGCGGTAGAACCGTAGTGTTTACTGAGATGCTCAACTTCGATCATGGTGTTTGACGACCTGGGTGTTTGACGACCTGATTAACGGATCGCTACCTACGTGATTATGCCGCTAAAGGTTGGCAGACTGCTGATCAACGGAGCGCTCCTACACAGGATCCGTTTGCAAACGCAGGATCTTGCCAGATGATGGGAAAAGCACAGTATGCCACGCCCTATGTCCAACCAGCCAACCCCCGATCTTGAAAAATTAACCCTCTCTAGCGACGAAGTTGTTGTCCCCAAAGGTCCAGGATTTGTACCGACTTTTCTCTACTACTTTTCTGGAACCGCTTTGGTGACTACCTTTCTAGCCGTCAAAATTCTGGGCGTGGGTCTAGATACCGGCATCCCCAATCAATTTGGTCTGCTCTTTGGCATTGTTGGCGGATTGGTCGGCACCTATTTTAACCAAGGCAAAGTCCTAGAGATCCCCTTCACCAGCCGCAAAACTTTTTTGCGAGAATTTCAGCAGGTGCTTGACGAGAAAGGCTATAGCCAAAATCCTGACGCCAGCGACGACGAGATTAGAGTTTACCAACGGCCCGTACTGCGGCAGCTCTTCTCCGGCAAAATCTACGTCCATCTAACCGAAAAGCGGGCCTTTATCTCCAGCCGAGCGGCTCACCTGCGCTGGCTCAAAAAGCGTCTGCAGTGAAGTCATGACTAAAAAACAAAAGTTTCCCCACCTGCTGGGCTCAAAGTGGACTGCTCAGCACAAAGTCGAAGGATGGCGGCACTTCGAGGTCGTCAACCGCAAAAACGAAGGCCGCTGGGTCTTTGCTGAAATCGTTTCTTCCTGTGACCCCACTGTACGGTTTTGGATTAATGCCCGGCAGCTGAAGAACCGCACGCTCTGGCAGGCAGGCTGGCAGCCGTTGAGTAGCTTTAGGGAAGAGCCGTCTGAATCCTGAGAGGGACGTTAAGCAATGTAAAGCCAAGCTACAATTACGGGTAAAGGTGAGAAGTCAGTCTGCTCCAAAGGCTGAGTGCTTCCCTCAAATTATTTAGCCGGTGCCCCCTGCGTCATGCCTGACCATTCTGACTCTGCTGAACTCCTGACAGCTGTACTCAAGCCCTTGCTAGAGGACTTTCAAGAGTGGTTTCAGCAGTCCCTCAATCTTTTGGAATCCAAGCCCATTTCTTTCTTGTCCCCGGAGCAGCAAACCCAGCTGGCCCATCGAGTCAAGACCGCTCTGGCTGAAGCTCAAACAGCCCAAATGCTGCTTCGGGCAACCAATAGCCAGGTTGGTGTAGAAGCGTCTCAGGTGCTCACCTGGCATAGCTTAGTGGCAGAGTGTTGGGCGGTGTCGAGGCGGCTGCGCCAGGAAAATGCAGCTAACGGTTGAGCGATCGCACATCACTTGGGGATCACAGCTGTATCCGGCAGCCTATAATTTGGCACAATAGAGAAGATTACAGCCAGGCTGCACCTTTTAGAACACTTATCCCACTCTTGGCAACGACTCTATAGCTTCGGAAGGTAGCTTCCCAGCTGTGACCAGGAGTACATTTAGTTAAGTAAGTTAAGCGGTTTACCGCGCTTTCTCAGTTTATGGACCTGCTGCTTGTTTGAGGTCCAGGTTATTTCAGGCCAGATCTGCTTGGGGAGATCAGAAAATATGTGGCACTTCCTTTACATCGTTGCGTTTGCTGTCCTGGCCTTTCTAGCGATCGGCAACCTCATTCGCAACTTGATTTTGCTAGGTTCCGATGCTCGTCGTCCGGGGCAGGGTAACGCTGCAGGCGGGGGGATTCGCTCCGGCCTGTCTGCGCGTCCGGTGCCTCACCCAGAACTGCTTGATGATCAGGGCAACATGATCCGGGAACCTCTGCTGGTCATGCGTTCAATTTCCGTTAGAGATGCCCGCGAACAGCTCGATGCTCTCTTCGACTCGTCTGATTCGGAAGACGGCAGCTCTGATCGGCAGACTGATAAGGACATCTAGTCCTAATTGGCTAGCCCCGACAGTCTATCTAATCGGCTCGTTGGTATTCGGTAGGGTTACATCCTCAGAGGCTCAATTAGTCTGAGGGCGTACTCGTCGCTGTAGGCGTTTGCTCAGCCTGAGGCTTTTTGAAGTAAACGTCTAATACCTTCTTAGCCATAGGCGCAGCGATTGAACCACCGCCCCCGCCCGAGTGTTCTCCAAAGGAGACCACGACGATCTCTGGTTTGTCGGCAGGAGCGTAGGCTCCAAACCAGGTATGGGATTGATAGGGGGGAGCTTCGGCTGTTCCGGTCTTGCCTGCTACAGGTGGAATGCTAGGGTCGTTGAGCGCCTTAGCGGTGCCGTTGCTAATAACTTCCCGAAGCCCACGCTGCAGGATGTCAATGGTTACGCTGCTAAGGTTGATTGACTCTTGCCAGTTTTTAGTTTCTTCGTTGTCTCTGAGCATGTGGGGTTTGACCTGATAGCCCCCGTTAGCTGCGATCGCAAACATAACGGCCACCTGCAGCGGCGTTGTCTGCAAAAAACCCTGGCCGATAGACATGTTAATCGTGTCGCCTAGCGTCCATTCTTCACCCAAGTTTTTCTGCTTCCAGGCATCATCCGGCACCAGGCCGGGGCTCTCCTCATTCGGAATTTCGATGCCGGTCATCTTGCCAAAGCCAAAGCGGCGGGTCATTTCAATCAGGGGTTTTTCCTTCATTCGCATTGCCACCTGATAGAAAAACGTGTCGCTACTCATGGCCATTGCGCCAGTAAAGCCGAGCGGCCCAAACCCTGCGTTGTTCCAGTCCCAAAACTGAATGCCGCCGACAGTGATGTAGGGAAAGGTTGACAGCACCGTATTGGGCGAAAAACTGCCCGACTCCAACGCAGCAGCCGTAGTCACAATCTTAAAGGTACTGGCTGGGGGGAAGCCCTGCAGCGCCCGATTCAAAAAGGGATGGGTTTCGCCCTGCAGCTGCGCCCATTGATCTTCGGTGATTCGGGTAGAGAAAATATTGGGGTCAAAGGTGGGGCGGCTAGCCATCGCCAAAATTGCGCCGTTATTGGGGTCCATCACCACAATGGCCCCAGTGCGCTCGCCCAGAGCGGCTTCGGCGGCTTTCTGCAGCTCCAGATCAAGGGTGAGCTGCACGTCGTTACCTGACTTAGCCGGTTTGTCTCCTAAAATCCGCAGCACTCGGCCAGCGCTGTCAACTTCTACCTGTTGCCCGCCCCACTCGCCCCGCAGCTGCGACTCAAAAGCCGCTTCAGCGCCCATCTGGCCTACCACATCCCCGAGACGATAGCCCTGCCCGTCACGGGCCTTAAACTGGTCATCGGTTAGCTCTCCCGTGTAGCCCAGAATGTGGGCCGCCAAATCGCCATGCGGGTAGTTCCGAACAGCTTCTGCCTCCAGCCGCACGCCTTTAAGCTCGTCGCCGTACTCGGCTAGCGCCGTAGCCTGAGCCGGGCTGATGCCGCGAGCAATTGTAATCGACTCAATTGACTCGTAGCCCGCCTGCTCCAATCGCCCTCGAATTTCGTCTTCAGGAATATTGAGAATGCTCGACAGGCGACTAGTTACCGTGGGCCACTCTGACTTAGGCAGGGCAATTGGCCAAATAGAAATTGAGTGAGACAGACGGCTACCAGCCAAAATCTTACCGTTGCGATCTAGCAGCGCCCCTCGGGCCGGGCGCTTCGGCACCAGCCGGATACGATTGTTTTCTGCCAACTGGCGGTTGCGATCGCCCTCAACTAGCTGCAGCTGAGCCAGGCGGCTGCCAAAGGCTCCCACTAGCACCGTGCTGGTCAACAGCATTAGAAAAACAGCCTGGTAGCGTTTGCCAACGGTGCGACCCTTAAAGGGATCGGAGATCTGAGGCAGGTTTTGAAGCAGAGCCATAGACAAACACGGCAAACCCGGCCGCGAACAATGGGCAGCAACCGATGATTATACAAGACTGGTTAGGGTGTCGTCGCTAGTGGGGTGGCAGCCCCTGTTATGGCACAAGGGGAAGTGGGTAATTTTCTAGAGTGCAACCGTGACGGTCAAGGGCAGACTTAGCTGGGGTCGATGATTTTGTTGCGACAGATACTTTACTGGCCCTATAAGTCCGTTAAAGAATACTAAATGCTCCCACGCTGTCTTTCCCATGCTTTTTGAGCGACGTCCTTGGATTGATGGCTGTCCGTGCATACAATTAAAGGCAACCTTGGGAATGGGCGCGTTCACTGACCTATTGCCCTGGCTTGTTAGCAGAGACTCCAACGGTTTGCGTTGGCATGATCGATTAGGGAACCGCCGCCATGTCTCAAACCACTGTTTCACGTCCACCCACGGGTCAAACAAATGCCTCGCTGGACGTTGAGCTGCGTCAGGTATTTAAGATCTACGGAGGAGAGCCCGCCGTTCGCGGCATTGATTTGGAGATTCGCCAGGGAGAATTCTTCAGCATTTTGGGCCCCTCTGGCTGCGGGAAGACGACGACCCTGCGATTAATAGCCGGATTTGAAGCGCCTTCAACTGGAGAGGTGATCATTCAGGGGCGCGACATGAGCCATGTGCCGTCCTACCGTCGGCCTGTAAACACAGTTTTTCAGAGCTACGCCCTGTTCGGCCACATGACAGTGTGGGACAACATTGCCTTCGGCCTGCGCATAAAACGGCTTTCTAAGTCTCAGGTTCATGAGCGAGTGGCTGAGGCGCTGCGGCTGGTGCAAATGGAGGCTTTTGCCAAGCGGTCGCCGACCCAGCTCTCAGGTGGACAGCAGCAGCGGGTAGCGCTGGCTCGGGCACTGGTCAATCGTCCGGCTGTGATGCTTCTCGATGAGCCCTTAGGAGCCCTCGATCTGAAGCTGCGCAAGCAGATGCAGGTAGAGCTTTCAAACCTGCATCGTAAGCTGGGCATTACCTTCATCATGGTGACCCACGACCAGGAAGAGGCTCTATCTCTCTCCGACCGAATCGCGGTAATGAATGCGGGCCAAATTGAGCAGGTCGGCACGCCTAGCGAAATTTATGACTCTCCTCAAACCCCGTTTGTCGCTGACTTTATTGGCGATACTAACCTGATAGAGGGACAGCTTGAGCCGTTAGAGTCGTCGGTGCAGGTGACTACTCAGAGCGGCTTGAAGCTGTTGGTAGACCCCCCAGACTTTGAGGTAGTGGCCTCTAAAACAGCGGTCATTAGCATTCGACCCGAAAAGATTCACCTGAGCCTGACACCCCCTGACGAGAGCCAAAACTGCTTTGTCGGTGAGGTCAGCCATGTAATGTATTTGGGCACCCATATTCACTGTATGGTGCAGCTTCAAACAGGAGAACAGCTGACAGTGCTGCAGCCAAACCGGGCTGGCAGCATGATGGTACCTCAGACTACTGTCTACGCTTACTGGCGGCCCAAAGATTGCCTGGTTTTAGAGATGGCATAGCTCGATACGGCTTGATGCAGCTAGATCCGCTTCAATGGTGAGCGTTTCTGTTGTATTCGCATAGTTGGGGGATATCCATGCCACGTAAGCGGCCGCTTATTTCAACTCCATTCTCAAAGCAACGGGCTTTTTCGGCGACTCGGCGGCGATTTCTTCAGGGGTCGGCAGCAGCCTTGGCCGGGGTGACGCTGTCTAACTGCCGGCAAAACTTAGCTGAGGTGCAAACAGGCACAGACTCAACTAATGCCTCTGCAGCCGGGGGTGGGGCTGGTGGTACGGGCACTCTCAACATTTATACCTGGGCAGACTATGTCGATGATGAGCTAACGGCCCGATTTACTGAAGAAACGGGCATTAGAGCGGTCGTTGATATCTATGACTCCAATGAGACTATGCTGGCCAAGCTGCAGGCGGGGGGAGGTAATGCCTACAGCATTCTTTACCCCTCCGACTACATGGTGGCTCAGATGCTGGAGATGGATCTGCTGACGGAGCTAGATCAGTCGCGGATTAAGGGTAAAGAAAACCTGCTAGATCAGTGGACCGATCCGGTTTACGACCCCGGCAATGCCCACAGCGTTCCCTATAGCTGGGGGACAACTGGCCTGCTGTATAACCGGGAGCTGGTGACGGGCAGCGTCGAAGACTGGAGCTATCTATGGGACAACAAAGAGTCGCTGTCGCGCCGCATAACGCTGCTCGATGACGTGCGAGAAACAATGGGAGCAGTCTTGAAGTCCCTAGGTTACTCCTATAATTCGACCGATCCGCAGCAGCTTGAGGAAGCCTACCAGCGATTGCTGGAGATTAAGCCGCATCTGGCTGCATTTAGGTCTTTTGGCTTTGAGGAGCAGCTTTTGGGGGGCGACCTGTCTGTAGTCATGAGCTACTCGGTAGATGCGATCGCAGCCACCCTAGAAGACGAGCGCATGGAGTACATTGTCCCGGCTAGCGGCTCATCGGT